>CAYVBN010000671.1:0-10595 GCA_964449645.1 uncultured Hyphomicrobiales bacterium | reverse complement strand
CAGCGCCAGTGCGGCCCATACGACCAGCACCGCCAGGTTCACCGGCCGCCAGCGCTCGACCCGCACGGGATGCAGGAAAGGAAACCGAACGAACGTCATCAGGGCGAGCACCCCGACCACAACGGCCGCAGCCCAGGCCGGAGGCCGCAGGAGCAGAAGATAGAACGCCGCCAGATTCCAGAGCGCCGGAAAGCCGCGGAAATAGTTTCCCTCCATCTTCATCTGCCGGTCGCCGAAATAGATGGCGCCGGTGACCACGATGACGACGCCGGCGGCCGCCGAAACCCAGAACGGCATCAGGCCGCTCGCCGCGACCGCATAGGCCGGCACGAACACGTACGTGACGAAATCGACCACGAGGTCGAGCGTCTCGCCGGACCAGCGCGGGAGCAGCTCGACGACCTTCGTGCGGCGTGCGAGCGGACCATCGATCGCATCAACGATCAGCGCGAGGCCGAGCCACAGAAACATGAGCGACCATGCCCTGTCCGTCGCCGCGAGCAGGGCCAGGAAGGCGAACGCCGCTCCCGATGCGGTGAGCACGTGCACCGCGAAGGCGCGCCGCCTGTCTGCGTTCCGCGGTGACCCGTTCCGACCCGGATACGCCTCGTCCACCATGATCGCCTCACCGTCTTGGGATGATTATCGCCCGGCCGTCGCCCACGATCACGCGGCATCATCGCGCCGCGGCCCCCGATGCGACAGCCCCACAGGGCGGCACGCCTTGACCGACCTGCTTACCTCAATTGCCGCAAGCCACAAACGATGGCGCGCCGCATCGCGACGGGCTCGTCTTCCCGCGCGGGACCGGCTAGGAACCTGCAGCCATGGGAACTATGGAACAGGACCGAAATCCCGCCCGGACAACGACCGTGGCCGTGGTCGGCGGCGGGCCGGCCGGCCTGACAGCCGCACTCACCCTCGCCTCGGCCGGAATCGATACGGCCCTCATCGCCAAGCGAACGGAGCATCCGGACAACCGCACGACGGCGCTGCTCGCGAGCTCCGTCGCGGCGCTCGACGTTCTCGGCGTGTGGGAGCGCTGCCGCGATCAGGCCGCGGCGCTCCGCACCATGCGCATCGTCGACGACACGGCGCGGCTTTGGCGCGCGCCCGAGGTTTCCTTCAACGCTGCGGAGATCGGGCTCGAGGCTTTCGGCTGGAACATCGAGAACCGGCACCTCGTAGCCGCCCTTGCCGCCCGGGCCGCGGAATCCCCGAGCCTGCGCCAGATCGACGGCGAGGCCACCGGGCTGACGATCGACGCCGATGGGGTGACGGTCTCGCTGGGCGACGGGTCGAACCTGCGGGCCACGCTGGTGGTGGGAGCGGACGGGCGCAATTCGCGCAGCCGCGCGGCCGCGGGCATCCGCAACAAGACGTGGCGCTATCCCCAGACCGCCCTTACCTTCAATCTCTCCCACACGCGCCCGCATCATGACGTCTCGACCGAGTTTCACACCGGGTCCGGACCGTTCACGCTCGTCCCGCTGCCGGGCCTTCGGTCGAGCCTCGTGTGCGTGCTCGATCCGGAGGAGGCCGAGCACGTCGCGGGGCTCGGGCCGGAAACGCTGGCCACGGAGATCGAGCGCCGTTCCCATTCGATCCTCGGCAAGATCACCGTCGAGCCGGGTCGCGGACGCTTCCCGCTCGCCGGCGAGACGGCCCTGTGCTTCGGGTCGCGCCGGGTCGCGCTCATCGGCGAGGCCGCGCATGTGCTGCCGCCGATCGGCGCTCAGGGCCTCAACCTCGGCCTGCGCGATGCCGCGACGATCGGCGAGCTCGTCATCGACGCCTTCCGTCGCGGCGAGGATGTCGGCGCCCCGCCCCTGCTCGCCCAGTACGACCGGCTGCGCCGGCCCGACGTTGCGAGCCGGACGCTCGCGGTCGACCTGCTCAATCGCACACTCCTGTCGGACTTCCTGCCGCTCCAGGGTGCGCGCGGCCTCGGCCTCTATCTGCTCGACCGCGTCGGGCCCCTGCGCCGCGCGCTCATGCGCGAGGGCGTCGCTCCGCGCGGCGAGCAGCCGCGGATGATGCGCGGAGAGCCGTTGTAGCGCCTGGCGCGGCGGCCTTCGTCAGCGGAAGAGATGAAGCGGCAAGGCGCTCATCTTCACCAGCCACATCACGCTGGTCAGGGTGAGGACTGAAACCAACGTTCCGAACAGCACCGAGGTGGAGGCCTCCTCGACCCAGGTGTCGTACTGCCGCGCCATGATGAACACGTTGAGCGCCGGCGGCAGCGCTGCCATCAGCACCGCGGTGCCGACCCACGTGTCGGTGAACTCGCCGATGAGCGAAAGGACGACCAGAACGATCAGCGGATGAAGCAGCAGCTTCACGGCCACCGCGGCAGGCACCTGCCAGGTGAAGCGCCCGAGCGGCCGCAACGCCACGGTCACGCCGAGCACGAACAGGGCGCACGGCGCCGCCGCGCTCTGGAGATACTGCAGCAGACGGTCGAGCGCGACGGGCGGCTCGAACCGCAGCGCCGCCGAGATCACGCCGAGCACCGTTGCCACGACGAACGGATGCGTCGCGATGCGCTTCACCACCTCGAACGCGGTCGCCGCGAGGCTTCTCTTCTCGGTTCCGGCGAGCGCCATCAGCAACGGCACGAGAGAGAACGAGAGCAGCGAGTCGAAGCAGAACACCAGCGCCACCGGTCCCGCCGCCGCGGCGCCGAGTGTGGCGATGGCGAGTCCCGGCCCCATGTAGCCGACATTGCCGTAGCCGCCGGCGAGGCCGGCGATCGCCGCGTCGGCGAGGTTGCCGCGCGTCGCCACGAGGGCGACGCCGAGCGAGATCAGGAACGCCAGAAACGTCGACAAGGTCGTGCCGACGACGAAGGGGATGTTGTTGAGCTCCTCGAACGGCGTCTTGGCGAGGATCCGATAGAACAGCGCCGGCAGCGCCACGTAGATGATGAAGAAGTTCATCCACGCGAGGCCGGTATCGGGAATGCGCTTGAACTTTCCGCAGGCGAGCCCGAGGAAGATCAACCCGAAGAACGGCAGGGCGAGATTGAGGACGTCGAGCATCGCGGTGCTGGGCGCGCCGACGCGGCGCAGGAGCGGAGCGGAAGCGGAAGGCGTGCTGCGTATCGGCTGACGCGCGCGAGGTCAACGCCGGGCCGACCAAAGGCATCTTGGCGGGAAAGACGGGTCCCTCCTCGTCCTTTGCTCCAATTCAATAAATTGGCGCATGATCTTGTCGGCGAACCGCTTACACTTCGCCGGATCATGCGCGAGCGCGATCCGCAAAAGTGGATGCCGATTTTGCGCAAGATCGCGCTCCAATTCAATAAATTGGTGCATGATCTTATCGGCGAACCGCTTACACTTCGCCGGATCATGCGCCCAAAGGACCGGCCGATGAAGACGCCGCGCAACTTCTACAAGCCGCTCGCGATCGGAGCCCCTGCCCCGCTGCGCGAGCTTCCGGTGAAGCTCGAGCGCATGATCCACTTCGTGCCGCCGCACCTCGAGAAGATCCGCGCCAAGACGCCCGAACTGATCGCCCAGGTCGACGTCGTTCTCGGCAATCTGGAGGATGCCGTTCCGGCCGACGCCAAGGAAGCCGCCCGCCGCGGCTTCATCGAGATGGCGCTCGCCTGCGACTTCGGCCCGACCGGCCTGTGGACGCGCATCAACGCGCTCAACTCGCCGTGGGCGCTCGACGACGTCATCGAGATCATGGCCGCGGTCGGCCGCAAGCTCGATGTCGTGATGCTCCCCAAGGTCGACGGACCCTGGGACATCCACTATCTCGACCAGCTCCTCGCCCAGCTTGAGGCGAAGCACCGGATCGGCAAGCCGGTCCTCATCCACGCCATTCTCGAAACGGCCGAGGGGGTGAACAACGTCGAGGCGATCGCCACCGCCTCTCCGCGCATGCACGGCATGAGCCTCGGCCCGGCCGACCTTGCCGCCTCGCGCGCCATGAAGACGACGCGGGTGGGCGGCGGCCATCCCGATTATCGGGTGATCGCCGACCCGCAGGGCGGCGCGGAACGTGCCTCGTTCCAGCAGGACCTCTGGCACTACACCATCGCCAAGATGGTCGATGCCTGCGCGGCAGCCGGCATCAAGCCGTTCTACGGGCCGTTCGGCGATTTCTCCGACCCGGCCGCCTGCGAGGCGCAATTCCGCAATGCCTTCCTGATGGGGTGCGCCGGCGCCTGGACGCTCCATCCCTCCCAGGTGGCGATCGCCAAGCGGGTGTTCTCGCCCGACCCCGCCGAGGTCGCGTTCGCGCGCAAGATTCTTGCCGCCATGCCGGACGGCACGGGCGCGGTCATGATCGAGGGAAAAATGCAGGACGACGCCACCTGGAAGCAGGCCAAGGTGCTGGTCGACTTGGCACAACGCGTTGCCGCCAAGGATCCGGAGCTGGCTGCAAAGTATGGCTTATGAACAACCATTCAACAGTTGGTCTGGCGAACGCCACAATCATGGCCTATTTCTTCGGGTGCCATGAACAAGATGCGAATCGCCAAGTATCAGATCGGCCAAGTCGTGCGGCACCGCCTGTTTCCGTTTCGCGGGGTCGTGTTCGACATCGATCCAATCTTCAGCAACACGGAGGAATGGTACGAATCCATCCCTCCGGAGGTTCGCCCGGCGAAGGACCAGCCGTTCTACCATTTGTTCGCGGAAAACTCGGAAACCGAATACGTCGCCTACGTGTCCGAGCAGAACCTTCTGCCCGATACGTCCGACGAGCCGATCCGCCACCCGCAGGTATCCGAGGTGTTCGAACGCGACGAAACCGGCCGCTACCGGCCGCGGCACAACGTGCTGAACTAAAAGCCGTCCCCCCTCGTGGCGTCAGGGGTCGAGCAGCGCGTCAGTCCGACATCAGGTTAAATTTTGGGTATCCACCTTCGGGTTTCTTGCGCGATGCTATTGATGGCGGCATCGTGTTCTTCTTTCGAGAAACTTATTTTGATGATGCCCGCAGTAGTCATCGCTGTCAGAGCGATAACATCGCGCAATTCAAATCCTTGGACGCTTTTGATCTGCGCCTTCAAATTATTGACGAACGGAATGCAGAGGTTTCGGTAAATCTCGAGCATCGCTCGCGAGCGCCTGTCCGACTCCCGCCGATAGCCGTCCACAATGCGCTTGAGCGGCTCTTTGCCACGATCCGTAAGGGCAAAAAGCTTGGTCGGAACGACGCCGGGCAGCGGTGGATCGGGCTTGCGAACCATCCAACCTAACTCCACGAAATCCGACCAAAGCTTGTCGTTGGCACTGCCTTGGGACGTCACCAGTATTGCCTCGCCTTCTTGCTGATCCAAGCTGGCCTGCAAGACGGAAATATCCCCGAAGGTCATCGACATTAACCGACGTACGAATGGAAGCTCCTCCGGCAGGATTTGCATGGTCACCTCGACAAGTTGAGATGGTTGGGCGTAATTGCCCGAGCTTAACGTTTGCTGTCAGCCGACATGGGGAGTTTGCATATCGATGCGAGCCATCCTGCAGCCTGAGCCGGCACCAATGAGGCTCCTGATTCCGTTCACATTCCTACTGATGGTAGCCCTTTCGGCATCGGGCTACACCCATGACGAGCTCTCAGCCGGCGAGCCGGGAAATCCGAAAAAGCCGGCATGACCGGCACGGTCGTGGTGAAGTAATCGGTCATCGCAGACGCCGGCATCCCGCACCCTGCCCTGTGTGCCGCTTCAATCGAGCGCGAGCGAGCTCCAGCTCACCGCGGCATTGAACAGCGCCGCGCGGACGCGCGAGACGGACGACGGCTCCCCGAACAATCGCAGGGATTCACGCGAGGTTCCCTGCACCACGACGACATCGGCCGCTTGCGTTCCAAGCTTCGACAGAACGCGCCTGCGCATCCTTTCCGCGATGTCGTCGATCTCCGCGACGTCGAGCTCGCCCTCGAGCACGCGAACGACGTGGATCACCCGGACAGCCTTGTGGATGCGATCGACGACAGTCCCATAGGCCAGTTCGTATGTCATCGCCGCCCGCGCTCCCGCCCTCGCGTCCAATGATCGAGGACAACGCCGCAAGTCAACACATCTCGTTGCGGCCGCAGCGCCAAATCGTTTTGCAATAGCGAAGGGCTATGTCGGGTGGGGGAATGACGTCCCCGGCCGCGCGCTTTCGGATTGCCCGCTCACGGCCCAGCGCTGAACGCGCTGTTCAACCCGGAAGAAACGCCGTGCCCGAGGTGTCGGACACGCGCTGCACCGGCGCGCCATAGAGGGCTTCGAGCTGCTCGCGGGTCAGTACGTCATTGACCGCTCCCTCGGCGAGCCGCTGTCCCCCACGCAACAGATAGGCGCGATCGGCCGCGCGGAGCGCATGGTTGGGGTCGTGCGTGGTGAACAGCACCCCGTGCCCCGCCGTTGCCAGCGCGCGGATTTCCCGCATGACCTTTCCCTGGTTGCCGAAATCGAGGCTTGCGGTCGGCTCGTCCAGAACGACGAAATGCGGCTCCTGCGCCAAGGCGCGCGCCAGCAGCACCAGTTGCCGCTCGCCGCCCGAGATCATCGTGTAGGGCCGTGCGGCGAGCCGCCCGATCCCGAAACGCTCGAGCGCCGCGGCCGCGACCGCCCGGTCCCGCGCGGTCGGCCGGCTGAACAGATTGCCGTGCGCGACGCGTCCCATCAGCACCACGGACTCGACCGAAAAACCGAATGTCGCCACATGAGTCTGCGGTACATAGGCGATAAGCTGCGCACGCTCGCGGATCGAGCGTGCCGAAAGCGCCGTGCCGTCGAGCCGCACCTCGCCGCCTTTCGGCGCCAGAAGGCCCAGGAGCGTCTTGAGCAGGGTCGTCTTGCCGCCGCCGTTCGGACCGAGCAGCGCCAGGACCTCTCCCTTGGCGAGCTTCACGTTCAGCCCGCTGCCGACAATGCGGTCGGGATAGCCGATGGTGAGATCGTGCCCTTCGAGGATCATCGTAAGTTCATTTGGAGTGGTAAGGCTCTCCTCTGGAGCGCCATCCGGCTACGTCTGTTTGTTTTGAGCATGATCTTGTCCGCAAACCCGCATCCACTTTTCGGGATCATGCTCTAGGACCAGGTCTTCTGCACACTCGCGAGCAGCCAGATGAAGAACGGCGTGCCGACGACCGCCGTCAGAATCCCGAGCGGGATCTCGATCTGCGCCATGGTGCGTGCGAGCGTGTCGATGAGCAGCAGATAGCCGCCGCCGAGGATCGCCGCCGCGGGCAGCAGCCGCGCGAAATCGGGGCCGACCAACGAGCGCGCGAGGTGCGGGACGACGAGCCCGACCCAGCCGATGATGCCGGCGGTCGCGACGCTCGCCGACGTGACCAGCGTCGCCGCCGTCACGATGGCGATCCGCAACGGCCCGGTGGCAACGCCGAGCGCACGCGCCTCCTCGTCCGGCAGCGACATCACGTTCATTCGCCAGCGCAGCGCCAGCAGCACCAAGGTGCCGGCGGCCACCGGGCCGAACAACGGCACGAGGTCGGAAACATTGGCCGCCGCCAGGCTGCCGAGCAGCCAGAAAGTCATCGCCGGAAGCTGGTTGTAGGGATCGGCCAGGTATTTCAGGAGACCGACGCCGGCGCCGAGCAGCGATCCGACGACCACCCCCGTCAGCACCAGGACGAGGACCGGATCGCGCGTGCGCACCGCGGAGCCGATCACGTAGACCGCCGCCACCGCGATCAGGCCGCCGGCGAAGGCGATCGCCTGGATGGCGAAAACGCCGAGCGAGAAATAGACGCCCGTCACCGCCCCCAGTGCCGCGCCCGAGGACGCGCCCAGAATGTCCGGCGATACGAGCGGATTGCGGAACAGCCCCTGGAAGGCCGTTCCGGCGACCGCGAGCGCGGCGCCGACCAGCGCGGCAGCAAGAACCCGCGGCCCGCGCACTTGCAGGATGACGTTCTCGACCGCCGCGGGGACGCCGGCATCGTGCCCCGTCACCTTGGCGAGAAGCACCTTGGCGAGATCGGCGAGATCGACCGGATAGCGGCCGACCGTGAAGGCGATCAAGAGGCCGGCGATCAGCACGCCGATCGCGATCGCGAACCCGGGAACGGCGGATCGGGTCACGGGATCAATCCCGACCGGCGAGCACGTGATCGATCTGCGCGTCGCTCGGCGTGACGTGATAGAACGTCGCGTAGAAATCGCGCATCAGACCTTTCAGGTCCTCCGGAAAGCGGTCCGGATAAAGGATCTTGCCGAGCCACCAGAGGCCGATCAGCCGGTTGACCGAGGGCGGGAAATCGACCCAGCCGAACGGCATCTTCGGCGAGAGGTGCACGCGCTTGTTGCGCACGGCCGCAACCGACGCCCAGGCCGGATCCTTCAGGACATTCGCGGCGAAGTCCTGGTCGATGGTGACGATCACGTCGGGATTCCAAAGCAGCACCTGCTCGATCGACACGTTGGCGAGGCCGCCGGCCGTGCCCCCGGCCACGTTGCGGCCGAGGAGCTCGATCGTCTCGACATTGATCGAACCGCCGAGGCCGGTCACCAGCCCGCGCGGCCCGCGCGCATAGTATACGCGCGGACGCATGTCGGGCGGGATGGCGCGGACGCGATCCAGCACGGCGTGCATCGTGTCTTCCGCATAGCGTGCAAGCTTTCCGGCCTCCTCGCGGCGGCCCAGCAGTTCGCCGAGGGTGCGGTAGGTCTTGGGGATGGCGTCGAAACGGCCGTCGAGCAGCGCATAGGGAATTCCCGTCTGCTCCTGCACGCGCTGGGCGAGCGAGACGAACGTGCCACTGGTCGACCCGACGTCGAGGATGAGGTCAGGCTTGAGCGCGAGCACGATTTCTAGGTTGGCGGTGTTGCCGCGCCCCGTGATGCGTCCGACCTCGGGCCGCGCGCAAATGTCCGGCAGCATGAAGGCGCATTCTTCCGGACGGTTGGCGCGCGGCCATCCGAGCAGCAGGTCGGGCGCGAGCGTATAGAGCAGGATGGCGGCCGGCGGTCCCGCGGGAAAGACCCGCGCCACGTATTGCGGGACCGGCACCGTGCGGCCGGCGGCATCGGTGATGACGGCAGCGCGTGCGCCCCGCGGCGCAATGCAAATCGCCGACAGCGCGGCGATCAGCGTACGACGATCGATCAATCGACGCCCACCATCACGTCGCTGGCCTTGATGACGGCGTACGCGCTCTGGCCCGCGGCAAGCTTCAACTCATCGACGGATTCGTTGGTGATCGAAGCGGTCACGATCTGCCCGCCGATATCGATCCGCACATGCGCCGTCGTCGCGCCCTTCTTCACCTCGATGATCGTGCCCTTGAGCTTGTTGCGCGCGCTGAACTTCATGGCCGTTCTCCTTCGGCGGGCAGGCCGGGGGCCGAGAAGCCGTATTTCGCCAGGATCCGCTGTCCTTCGACCGACAGGATGAACATGGCGAAGCGGTATGCTCCCGGCGACGCATCGGACATCACGGTCAGACCATAGTCGGCCCCGACCGCCAGCGCATCCGGCAAGGCCACGACCTGCTGATCCGGGTTCTCATTGTGGGCCGCCTGGGCGTTTGTGCAATACGTCAGGAAAATGTCGGCCGCGCCCTGCGCGACGAGCATCCCGTAGACGGTTCGTCCGGGCGGAGCGGTCGGCGCGTCCGGCCGGCCGACGAGCTGGATCGCCTTTTTGTCGAGTGCCGTGGAGGCGCCGGGTTTGATCGCGTCAGCCTTGCGGAACACCTCCCAGGCGTAATCGCCCGACGGATCGGCTTTCGGGGTCGAGGTGCCGAGCTTCACGCTTGGGTCGAGCATGCGATCGAGCAGCGTTGCGGAAGTCATCTCCAGGCCGGGCCGCACCAACGCGCACAGCCTGTTGCGGGCAAACAGCACGACCGGCCCGCTCCGCCCGGCCTGCGTCAACGCCTGAGGGTGCTCCATGTTGGCGGAGGCGAACACGGCCGCCTTGGCCCCTGCGAGAATTTCGTCCTTGAGCAGACCGGACGCGCCGAACTTCGCCTGCACCTCGAGACCGGATGCCGACTTGAAGCTCTGCATCGCCTCCGTGAGCGCTCCGCGCAGGCTGCCGGCTGCGCGCAGGAGAACCGGATCGGACGCTGCGAACGAAGTCGTCGTTACACCCAACATCGCGATTGCCACCGTCCAACGGTCGATCATCGCCACCTCCGCACCATCGCGCATCGCGACGTGCCATGACATGGCTCGTATCTAGCCATATTTCGGATCGCGTGTCTGCGCAGCGCACCTGCGCGCGACCAGACAAACGGCGCAAAACCCTGCACCCGCCTGCACGGGCTGACGCGCCGCGGCCGAGGTCCGCGCCGACAACAAAAAGCGCGCCGTAAGGCGCGCTTTTCGCTTGCGTGGTAGGGGAGCAGTTTACTGCGTCTTGCCCGGCGTCGCCTGCTGGCTTTCGAGCTTCTTGCGGGCTTCCTCGGCGCGGCGCTGCAGTTCTTCCTGCAGTTTCTTCTGCTGCGCCTCGAACACCTTGGGATCAGTCGGCGGGCCCTCGTTCGCCTTGGCGAACTCGGCGAGCGGCAGCGGGAAGCTGATCGGATTGCCCGCGAGATTGATCGCCTGCACGGTGAGCATCTGGCCCTTCTTCATCTTGCCGATGAGGTCGGCCGTCGCTTCGTAGTCGGCCA
>CAYVBN010000670.1:0-2525 GCA_964449645.1 uncultured Hyphomicrobiales bacterium | reverse complement strand
TCGTCCTGCTTCCAGACCTCGAGCTCCGCCTCTTCCTTGAAGATGCGAACGAGAATCGGGGAGCCTTTCGGCATGTGCTTTTCCGCCAGCAACGCCACCATTTCGGGCGAGAGCGGTTTGAGCGCACGGCCGGAGGTCGGGAGGGACGTGCCATCGGTGTCGCACGCCGCGAGCGCCAACGCAGCGGCAATCGCCGCCGATGCCAAGAGGGCGCGGGTTGCAGGCCACCGACGAATCAACCGAGACTCCCCCGACCGACGAGCTTCCCCAAGCATTCGGTTGATAAGGGTTATCCTTAAGATGTGGTCTAAGCAAGGCGAACGCGCTGGAGGCCCGATTCCAGCACGCCGATGGTGAACCTTTGGTAAACGCCACGGTAGATATCAGGTGGCGCAGGCTAGAATATCCATGTTGACCTAAGTATCTGGGATTAGCTGATAAAGTAATAGGTTGGCTAATACCCCTGAGGATAAGTCCGAAATCATCCGGCCGGGCCGGTCAGCTCAGCGAGCGGCCGAGCGCGAGGAATTTTTCCCGCCGCTGCTTGCGGACGCTGTCGCGGTCGAGCCCCTTGAGGTCGGCGAAGGCGGCGGCGATCGCCGTTCCGGTCGCCGCGATGGCGGCCGCCGGGTCGCGGTGCGCGCCGCCGACCGGCTCGGGAATCATGGCGTCGATGATACCGAATCGGGCGAGGTCCTGGGCGGTGATCTTCATGTTGGTGGCGGCTTCCTGCGCCTTCGACGTGTCGCGCCAGAGAATCGAGGCCGCGCCCTCCGGCGAGATCACGCTGTAGATGGCGTGCTCGAGCATCAGCACGCGATTCGCGGTGGCGATCGCGATCGCGCCGCCCGAGCCGCCTTCGCCGAGGATCACCGCGACATTCGGAACGCCCAGCGCCAGGCAGGTTTCCGTCGAGCGCGCGATCGCTTCGGCCTGCCCGCGCTCCTCGGCGCCGATGCCCGGATAGGCGCCCGCGGTGTCGACGAGCGAGAGCACCGGAATGTCGAAGTGGTCGGCCAGCTCCATCAGCCGCACCGCCTTGCGATAGCCCTCCGGCCGCGCCATGCCGAAGTTGTGCTTGATGCGGCTTTCGGTGGTCGAGCCCTTCTCGTGGCCGATGACGCAGATGCTTTCCCCCTGGAAACGCCCGAAGCCGCCCACGATCGCCTCGTCGTCGCCGAACTTGCGGTCGCCGGCGAACGGCGTGAACTCGGTAATCAGGTTGGCGATGTAGTCGAGGCAATGCGGCCGCTCGGGATGGCGAGCCACCTGCGTCTTCTGCCAGGGGGTGAGGTTGGCGTAGATCTCCTCCAGCGCCGCGTCCGCCTTGGCCTCGAGCCGCGCAATCTCCTCCCCGATCGCGACGGCGTCGCCGGTTTCGGCGAGCGCACGCAGCTCTTTGACCTTGGCTTCGAGTTCGCCGACCGGCTTTTCAAAGTCGAGATAGATGCGCATCGAGTCTCGGGAAAAGAGGGAAATGCCCGGCCCTGCGGGCGCGGCGAAACTCGCCCGCAGGGGCCGCCAAGTCAAGCGAAGGTGCCGTTTTTCATGGCTTTCCGGCTTTGTTCGTCTTGTCCCGGCTCGGCAATGAACTAATTCGGCAGGAGGCGAGGACGACCTCGTCGTAAGCGAGATCGTGCGGGGACGGCTCCGCGAACCCGCAAAGGGGAGGTGGAGCATGGCGTGGCTCGTCCTCATCGGCGCCGGTCTGTGCGAGATCGGCTGGGCCGTTGGGCTCAAGTACACCGAAGGTTTTTCGCGGCCGGGTCCGACCCTGGTGACCCTGGTGGCGATCCTGGCGAGCATCGTCCTGCTCGCGTTCGCGCTGCGCGACCTGCCGCTCGGAACCGCCTACGCGGTATGGACCGGGATCGGCACGATCGGTACCACGCTGTTCGGCATTCTCGTCCTGCACGAGGCAAGCGACCCGCTGCGCCTCCTGTGCATTGCGCTCATCGCCGGCGGGATCATCGGGCTGAAGCTCGTGACGCCTTAGCGCAAGATCCGGCGAAGTGTGAGCATTCGCCGATAAGATCATGCGCCGGTTCATAGAGTTGGCGTGCATCCGATGCGAGCCGTCAGCGCTCCGCGAGCGGGTGCAGGTCGCGCACCAGGCTTTTGAGCCGTTCTTCGATGACGTGCGTGTAGATTTGCGTGGTCGAGATGTCGGCGTGTCCGAGCAGCGTCTGCACGACGCGCAGATCGGCGCCGTTCTGCAGCAGATGGCTGGCGAAGGCGTGGCGCAGCACGTGCGGGCTGACGCGTGCGGGGGCGATCCCCGCAGCAAGGGCAAGGGTCTTGAGCTCGCGCCCGACATGTTGGCGGGTGAGGTGGCCGGTTTCCCCGAACGAGGGGAACAGCCATTTCGACTGGCTCTCCCGTTCCGACTGCGCGAGCGCCGTCAGATAGTCGCGCATCGCGGCCTTGGCCGATTCGTTGAGCGGCACGAGCCGTTCCCGCCCGCCCTTGCCGCGCACCACGATCATGCGCTCGTCGCGACGCGCCGCGGAGGCGGGCAGCGCGAT
>CAYVBN010000669.1:0-8309 GCA_964449645.1 uncultured Hyphomicrobiales bacterium | reverse complement strand
CGTGCTGGCGCGCATCGTGCGCAACCACCGGCCGCCCCCTTACCGGACGGTCGCCGCGGTCACCACCATCGTGCTCGCCCTCGCCTATCTGACGCTCGAAGTCAGGACGCTCTATCACGGCGAGATCCTCACCGCGGGCCTGACCACGGACGCGGAACGCTACACCTACTCCGCCGTGTGGCTGGCGTTCGGCCTCGTTCTGCTGCTGATCGGCATCGCGCTCGGCTCGCAGCCGGCGCGGCTCGCCTCCGCCGCCGTCGTGCTCCTGACCGTCGGAAAAGTATTCGTGCTCGACCTCTCGGACATCGCCGGGATCTGGCGGGCGCTGTCCTTCATCGGGCTTGGCCTGGTGCTGGTCGGAATCGGCGTCCTCTACCAGCGCCTGCTGTTTCCGCCGCGCGCAAGAACGACGTAGAACGGACCGACGCAAACAAAACGGGACGGCATTCGCCGTCCCGAGCACACGTCTTGCAGCAGGTCGCGTGCTTCAGCGCACCGCGAGATCGCACCAGCCCATGCCGCTCGCGATCCGGTAATGGCCTTCGGCGCGCTCGGAGACCTGGTAGCATCCCTCCGCGCCGTTGTTCATCTCGTTCCAGCGGATGCACAGGTTGGCGCCGCTGGCGCGCACGTGACCGATGTCGCGCACAGGTCCGAGCTCGGCGCTGCGCAGGTAATTCGCCGACACCACCGCGCCGTTCAGCCGGCCGGATCCGGACGTCCCGTCGATGCAGGACAGCGAGAACCGCCGGCCGTTGAGCACGCGCTGGGCCTCGGCCCCGTCGAGCGCACGTTCGCCCGCCATCGCAGTCGACAAGAGTGGCATCATGGCCGCGGTGAGAGCCGCGACCATGCAGAGCAGTTTCCGCATGATCTGATCTCCGTGAGTCCGCGCCATGAGCACGGAATTCATGGCGAGTATGGGGCAAGCCGAGCGAAGAGCCGAGGATTTTGCCTGATTTCCCGGCACTTTCCGCGGGCATCCTTGCAATTCATCGTAAACGCCAAGTGTACAATCAGGTATTCGAGGGTGCGTTCAGCGCCGACTGCGTGACGTAAGCGGCTATACCTTTACGTCTCGTTTCGCCGATCCTTACGTTTCGTTTACCGTAACGCTGCGCAGCACGCGCACAGGTCCGGATGGCGCGCGGACGCGCGACGGTCTCGCATTCAGATTGTTTGCCAGATTGTTTGCGAGGTCAGGCGCGTGTCAGTCGCGCACGCTCGTCGCCACCGCCGACGAGGCGCGCGGATGTGCGTTCGTTCCCGCGAGCTCGAGACGCGGGTTGCGGCGATTGAAATCGCAATAGGCGAAGCCGAGCCCGGAAATCGAGCCGCGGAAGCTGGTGTTGCTCGTCTTCTCGACGTTGAAGCACGGCGCGAACGGAATGCCGCGCACCGACGCGCACACCGAGTTGGGGCTCACCCGCACGGTGCCGGGCGGCAGCGCGATATAACGCGCCGGTCCGCTGCCGCGGACCTGAATCGTGCCGACCACCGAGCCATCGGGATAGATGCGTCCCGAGCCGGTCGTCCCCTCGAAGCAGGTGTAGGCGAAGAATTTTCCGGCGACGAAGTGCTTCGCCTGTTCGGGCGTCAGCGGCTCGGCCGCGGCAGGCAAGGTACAGGCGAGGCTCGTGATCACAATCGCAGCACGAACGGACATTTCCGAACCTCCACCCAACAAACGCGAACCCCACGGCTCCGGCCGAGTCGATCCCATTCGTTAACGAGTCCCTAACATATCTTTTGGGGCAAGATCATGCCCGCACTTCCTCGCCAAATCCTCAACACATTTACCCGATTTTGACCACGACCCGGCCGCGCACGCCGCCGGCGACGATCCGCCGGCCCGTCTCGATCGCTTCGGCAAGACCGATTTCGCTCGTCATTTCAGCGAGTTTCTGGCGGTCAAGATCGGCCGCGAGCCGCGTCCAGGCCTCGCGCCGCAGCGGCAGCGGGCACATCACGGAATCGATGCCCAAAAGTGACACTGCGCGAAGAATAAACGGCGCGACGCTTCCGGGTAGGTCCATACCGCCGGCCAGACCGCAGGCCGTGACGGCCCCGCCGTAGCGGGTCATCGACAGGACATTCGCGAGCGTGGTCGAGCCGACGACGTCGATGCCGCCGGCCCACCGCTCCTTGCTGAGCGGCTTCGCCGGCACGGTCAGGTCCTGCCGCGCGATGATCTCGCTCGCTCCGAGGCGCTTCAGATAATCCGCTTCGCTGGCGCGGCCCGTCGAGGCGATGACCTGGTATCCGAGCTTGGCCAGCAACGCGACCGCGACCGACCCGACGCCGCCGGCGGCGCCGGAGACGACGAGCGGACCGCGATCGGGCGTGATGCCGTGGCGCGCGCGCGCCCTGACGCAGAGCATCGCCGTGTTGCAGGCCGTGCCGAACGCCATGGCGTCGCGCCCGCTCATCCCCTCCGGCAACGGCACGAGCCAATCGCCCTTGACGCGTGCTTTCTCCGCCCACGTGCCGAGATGCGTCTCGCCACAGCCCCAGCCGTTGAGGATCGCCTTGTCGCCCGGCCGCCATTGCGGATGCGTCGAGGCCTCGACGGTGCCGACCGCATCGATGCCGGCGATCATCGGAAAGCGGCGAACGACGGGGGCCTTGCCGGTCACCGCCAAGCCGTCCTTGTAGTTCACGGTCGACCAGTCGACGCGCAGCGTGACGTCACCCTCCATGAGCTCGCTGTCGTCGAACGACGCGAGCGCGACGGTCTGTCCCGCGTCGGTTTTGTCGATCCGGATCGCCTTGAAACTCGCCACGTCGTCAATCCTTGCTGCAGTCCGGCGAAGCCTCGCACAGGCCCTTCTCACCGCCAAGTCTTCTCACCGCCCAGTCTCCTCACCGCCAAGTCTCCGGCGGGCCGGACAGTTCCGCCAGGGCCTTCGCGTTCGACATGCGCCGCCGATAGCGCTTCACCGCGCGGTGGTCGCGCCAGAGTCGCAGCAGGTTCGCATCGAGGAGACCTGCCGCGCGGAAGGCCGCGAGATCGCGGCAGAAGGCGCCGACGTATCGTCCGCGCAGATCGGCGACCAGAACCTTGGTGGCGAGATAGGAGCCGAGCTTGCGGAAGCGGCCGAGATATTCCGGCCGCTGCGCTACGAAGGCAACGAGCCCCCCGCCGGCCTTCGCCCAGTTGTTCGACAGTCCGTCGTCCGACCAGGATTTCTCCCACAGCACCTCGGGCAGGAGCCGCCCTGCCCCGTGCCGGGCGAGACGGATCAGAAACTCGCGATCTTCCGTCAGCCGCAGCGCCGGACAGAATCCGCCGATCGCCTGCGCGGACGCGCGCCGCACCGTCATGCTCGAGGCTTCGACCGGCACGAGATCGCACATGAGCGCCCATTCGAATGCAGGGCCCGCGAGGGTCACGTCGGGAACGAGCGCTTCGCGCGGCGTGCCGCGATCCGATTTCAGCGCCGATGACAGCACGCACACGAGCGTGGGATCGCCGGCGAACGCCGCGCACGCGCGCGACAATCGTCCCGGCCGGTAGGCGTCGTCGGAATCGAGGAACGCGACGAGTTCGCCGCGCGCGGCGTCGAGTCCCAGATTGCGCGCACCGCTCGGTCCGAGATTGTGCTCAGCCACGATCACCCGCAGGCGTGGATCGGTTAGCGTCGCCAGATAGGCGGCCGTGCCGTCGGCCGATGCATCGTCGACGACGATGAGCTCGAAGCTCACGTCGCCTTGCGCCAGCACGCTCGCGATGGCGCGCGGCAGGCTGTGGCGACGATTGTGGGTCGCCAGAACGACGGAGATGTCGGGCCGATCGCTCACGCGAGCATGATCCCGAAAAGTGGGAACCGGTTTTCGAAGAGGATCATGCTCCGGGCAAAAACCATGATCCCGAAAAGTGGATGCCGGTTTTCGGAAAAGATCATGCGCGGCCAACCCCTCTGGCGCCACCGTGTTCACGGCAGCGCCGAAGTCATGCCCGAACGGCGCGGCACCGCCAAGCGGCGGGGCGAATTCAGGCCGCGGCGGGCGCCGTGCGCGCGACCGGCTGCTCGCGGATCGGCAGGTTGATGAGGCCGGAGAGAACGCCGAACAGCACCGAGAGCCACCAGACGGCATTGTAGGAGCCGGTGCGGTCGAACACGATGCCGCCGAGCAGGACGCCGAGGAAGCCGCCGACCTGGTGGCTGAAGAAGGCGAAGCCGTACAGCATCGCGACCCAGCGCGTGCCGAACATCAGCGCGATGAGGCCGGCGGTGGGCGGCACCGTCGAGAGCCACAGCAGGCCCATCGAGGCCCCGAAGACCAGCGCCGAGAAGGCCGTGACCGGGAACGAGATGAAGGCGAGCACCGCGGCCGCGCGCAGGAAATAGATGACCGAGAGGATGTAGCGCTTCGGCAGCCGGTTGCCGAGCCAGCCGACGAAGACCGAGCCGATGATATTGAACAGGCCGATCACCGCGATCGTCCAGCCGCCGACGGTGGCCGAGAGGCCGCGGTCGACCAGATAGGCCGGCATGTGCACGGTGATGAACTGAAGCTGGAACCCGCAGGTGAAGAAGCCGAGCACCAGCAGCACGTAGGAGCGATGGCCGAAGGCTTCGGCGAGCGCGTGGGTGAGCGACTGCGGGGCGGCGCTGCCGCGGCTCGGCGCCTGGCTCGCGCGCGGCGTCGCCAGCGCGAGCGAGAGCGGCAGGACGGCAAGCATGGCGATGCCGAACATCACAAGCGCGGTGTGCCAGCCGAAGGAATCCATCAGCGAGACCGCAAGCGGCGAGAACAGGAACTGGCCGAACGAGCCGGCCGCGGTTCCCGCCCCGAACGCGATCGAGCGCCAGTTCTCGGGAACGAGCTTGCCGAACGCGGTCAGCACGATATTGAACGAGCAGCCGGACAAGCCGAAGCCGACCAGCACGCCGGCTGAGATCTGCAGCGCCGCCGGGGTCGTCGCATGCGCCATGACGACAAGCCCGACCGCATAGAGCAGCGCACCGGCGCACAGCACCCGGATGGTGCCGAAACGATCGGCAATGGCGCCGGCGAACGGCTGACCGATGCCCCAGAGAAGGTTCTGGATGGCGAGCGCGAGCGCGAAGACGTCGCGTCCCCAACCGTTCTCGAACGACATCGGCTTGAGAAAGAAGCCGAGCGCAGAGCGCGGCCCGAACGTCAGGATGGCGATGAGGCATCCGCACAGCACGATGACGGCGGGCGTCCGCCAGGCCAGGCCGCGCGGTGGGGACGAGGACAGGGAGCTCATGAAAGACTCGCCGAATGAAGAATCTTGTCGCAGGCCCGCGTTGACATAGCAAATGGCGGGGTCATATTGAAAATGAATTATTCTGATCACGAAGATAACAGATCCGCATGAGCCTCGGATGAAACTCGAGGATGTTCGCGCCTTCGTGGCGGTGGTCGACACCGGATCGGTGGGACGGGCGGCGCGGCGGCTGAACCTCACCCAGCCGGCCGTCACGCGCCGCGTGCAGCGGCTCGAGGAGACGCTCGACGTCCAGCTCCTCGACCGCGAGTCGAAACCTGCACGGCCGACGCGCGCGGGCGAAGCCGCCTACCGACGCTGCCTCGCGGTGCTGCGCGCGACCGACGCGCTCACGCGCGAGACCCGGCAGGACACGCCGACCGGACCGCTGCGCGTCGGCATATCGATGGGCATTGCCGAGTCTGTTCTCGCACCGGCCCTCGAAGCGCTGCAGGCCCGCTCTCCCAAGATCAAGCTGCGCCTGACGACCGGCTACAGCGCCGACCTGCGCAAGCGAATGGCCGAAGGCGCGCTCGACGCCGCGATCGTGATGAGCCGGCCCGACCGTCCGATCGAGGATCATGACGCGCTGCAGCTCGGCACGGAGCGCCTCGTCGTCATCGCCGGTCGCGGGACCGCGCTGCCGCCGCACCGCGGGCTGGCCGACCTCGCCGGCATGTCGTGGGTGCTCAACCCGGACGGCTGCGGCTTTCGCAACGAGCTCGACCGCGCGCTCGCCGCCGCCGGATACACGCTCGAGATTGCGGCCGAAGCGATGGGCACGACCCTGCAGATCGCGCTCGTTGCCCGCGGCGCCGGTCTCGGGCTCGTCCCGGAACGCCCGTTCCGCGACTCCCCGCAGGAACGTCACCTGCGCGTCCTGAAGCTCGACGACTTCGCGCCCAGGCTCGACATCTGGCTGCTGCGGGCCAACGATCTCGGCCCTTACGGAGCGCCGGTCGATGTTCTCGGCGCCACCGTCCGCGAGCTGATCTGCGCTGTCCCACCCCACAGACCTGCAAAAACCGCAGGCTGACCGCCTGGAATTGGCGATCCGAAAGTGCTATATGTGATTTGCTCGAAATGAGAATAAGTCTTCCCCGCTGAGGCCGGCGGGAATACAGAGAAGAATAACGAACCGGCGGTGGCCGGAAATTTTTGTACCCATATATGCTCAATTCGAGCATATTTCGCGGGAGGTCGACATGTCAGTCGTCGAAGCCATCGACCACCGGGGCGCGCCCGCACCCCTTCGCACGCCCGACCTGTCGCCCGCCGCGCGCAGGCACGGGATCGTCCCCATGCCGCCGCTCGAATGGAACGACGCCGTGGCGCGTGAGACCGCGCCGCTCTATGAGCGCATCAAGACGGTGGTGCCGTCGGTCGAGTGGCCGTTCTTCGCGCCTTACGTGAAGGCGATCAACGAACTGAAGAAGAGCCGCAACGCCGTCGTCCTGGCGCACAACTATCAGACGCCGGAGATCTACAACTGCGTCGCCGATTTCGTCGGGGACTCATTGCAACTCGCCCGCCAGGCCACCAAGGTCGACGCCGACATCATCGTCCAGTGCGGCGTGCACTTCATGGCGGAGACGTCCAAGATCCTCAATCCGGACAAGACGGTGCTCATTCCGGACTCGCGCGCCGGCTGCTCGCTCGCCGAATCGATCACCGGCGAGGACGTCCGCCTGCTCCGCGCCAAGTATCCGGGCGTTCCGATCGTCGCCTATGTCAACACGTCGGCCGACGTGAAGGCCGAGGTCGACATCTGCTGCACGTCGTCGAACGCGGTCGAGGTGGTGGAAAGCCTCGGGGCCGATCAGGTAATCTTCCTGCCGGACCAGTATCTGGCGAACTACGTCGCCACGCAGACGAACGTGAAGATCATCTCGTGGACAGGCGCCTGCGAGGTGCACGAGCGGTTCACCGGCGACGAACTGCGCCGCTACCGCGACGGCGATCCGGCGATCCGCATCATCGCGCATCCCGAATGTCCGCCCGACGTGCTCGAAGCCGCCGACTACACCGGCTCGACCTCGGGCATGATCGATTGGGTCCGCAGCCATCGCCCCAAGCGCATCGTCATGGTCACCGAGTGCTCGATGGCGGACAACGTGCAGGCCGAGCTGCCCGACGTCGAATTCGTGCGGCCGTGCAATCTCTGTCCGCACATGAAGCGGATCACCCTGGCGAAGATCCTCGACAGCCTCGTGTACATGAAGGACGAGGTCGTGGTCGATCCGGCCATCGCCGACCGTGCGCGACGTTCGGTCGAGCGCATGGTGAACCTCAAGAGCTGAGCGCACCGCGCTCCGTCCAGGCATCCCTCATGGCCGAGCATCCGCGCCCGCCCTTTCCGGCCGATCGCTTTGCGCCTGCGCGCATCGTGATCGTCGGCGGTGGCCTCGCCGGCCTGTTCTGTGCGCTCAAGCTGGCACCCATTCGGGTGACGGTTCTGACGGCGGCGCCGATCGGCCAGGGAGCGTCGACCGCCTGGGCGCAGGGCGGCATCGCCGCCGCGGTGAGCGAAGGCGACACGCCGGAAGCCCATGCACGCGACACGGTGCAGGCCGGCGCCGGTCTCGTCGACGAGCCGCTCGCGCTCGACGTGGTGCGCGAGGCGCCCGCACGCGTGCGCGACCTCCTCGCCTACGGCGTCCCGTTCGACCGCGATCTCGCGGGACGGCTCACGGTGGGGCGCGAAGCCGCCCATTCGGCGCGGCGCATCGTGCACGTCAGAGGCGACCAGGCGGGCCGCGCCATCATGACGGCGCTCGCCGACGCGGTCGCGCGAACGCCCTCCATCGAGGTCGTCACGGGCGCGGTGGTCGACGACCTCGTCATGTCCGGCGGCAAAGTTTGCGGTGTGCGGGCGCGCGTGCGCGACGGCGGCGCCGAATGGCGCGTGACGCTTCCGGCGCGCGCGGTCGTGCTCGCGACCGGCGGCGCGGGCCACCTTTATGCCGTCACGACCAATCCCCCGGAGGCGTGCGGCAGCGGTCTCGCGGCGGCGGCGCGTGCGGGCGCCCTGATCGCCGACGCCGAATTCGTGCAATTCCATCCGACCGCG
>CAYVBN010000668.1:0-3823 GCA_964449645.1 uncultured Hyphomicrobiales bacterium | reverse complement strand
CGCGCGCCATGGCCTCGAGCGCCGCCTCGTTGCCGTACGGATCCATGATGGCGATGACGAGCGCCCCCTTGCGATAGCGGGAGAGCTCGGCGTCGGTCGGCCGGCGCACCCTGAGCACGACGTCGGCATCCTGCACCGCGTCGGGCGCGAGGACCGCGCCGGCCGCCGTGAATTCGGCATCCGGAATGCCGGACCGCGTGCCGGCACCCGGCTCGACGGCGACATCGGCGCCGAGCGCCTTCATCTTCTTGATCGTCTCCGGAGTGGCGGCGACGCGCGGCTCCTCCGGACCTTCGGCGGCAATCGCGATCTTCATGACGTCTCCGGGAGACCGGTTGCTCCAAGCGGACGGTCGCAGCGGGCAGTCGCGGCGCGCCGGCCCGCGGCGCGGGCTCAGGTCAGGAAAATGGCCATCAGAATGAGAATGACCGCAGCCGTGCCGACGCCCCACTTGGCGAGATTCAGAAACATCGCATAGGTGCGTTCGTGCTCGGCATAATCGTTGCCGGTTGCGGTCGCGTACTCGACCTCGCCGTGATCGGCCATTTCGCGTCTCCAGCCTCGTTGACGTCTTCAGCGCGCGATCGGCGGCAGCCTCGGACTCACGGCCGATCGCGGCTGCGGGATTACAGCAATTGTCATATCAGGGCAACGGCGCGGCGGCGGCCGCTCAGCCCCCGGGGAGGCCTGCTCCTGGCCCGCTGGGGAGCTTTGGATTTGACATTCGCTTCACGGCTCGCGGCCTCGTGGTCGCGAATGTCAACTCCGCTCCACGACCAGCCCGGCCGAGGCGAGCGCGGCGTTTTGTCGTTCCGCCACGCGCGCGACCGAGAAGTTCTCGATCTCCTCGTTGAACAGCCGATAGAAATTGAGCTGGGCGGCGAGGTGCAGAAAGACCCCGCCGAGGCCGATGGCGGCGCGGTCCATGAACACGAACTCGCGCGGAACCGTCACCGGCCCCTTCTCCTTGAGCGCGCGATGGACCTCGAACGCCTGACGCCGGCCGTATTCGGACGGTTTGACGCCCTCCGCGATCGAGCGCACCCGATCGGTCAGCAGCGGCCCGTAGATGAAGCGTGCCCAGATGTTGAGCACGTCGATCAGGTCGCGGCTGAGCCGGCGGAAGCCCCACGTCTCGTAGGCATGCACGACGAGGTCGTCGTCGCCCTTGAGCAGCCCGTGATAGAGGTCGACGACGCCGCCGACGAACTTCGGCGGGAAGATGCGGATGCAGCCGTAGTCGAGGAGATTGATCCCCTGCGGCGCGCCGTCCTGCGCGAAGGCCGTGTAATTGCCGAGATGGGGGTCGCCGTGAATGACCCCGTAATGGCTGAAGGGGTGCCACCAAGCCTTGAACATGGCGACCGCCAGGCGGTTGCGGACCTCGAGGTCGTCGTTCTTGAAGGCGAGCAGCCGCTTGCCCTCGAGCCAGTCGAGCGTCAGCAGGCGGCGGGTGGAGAGGTCCGGCCACACCGAGGGAACCCGCACCTGCTCCACATTGGCCAGCATGTCGCGATAAAGCTCGACGTGCTTCGCCTCACGCACGTAGTCGAGCTCCTCGCGCACGCGCGCCCCGATCTCCTTGGCGATCTCGGTCGTGTCGATCGCCGGGTCCATGCGCCGGTGCAGCGCCAGCAGCCATTCGAGCTGCTGCAGGTCGGCTTCGACCGCCGACTGCATGTCCGGGTACTGCAGCTTGCAGGCGAGCTCGGCGCCGTCGCGCGAGCGCGCGCGGTGCACCTGCCCGAGCGAGGCGGCGGCGGCCGGATGATGGTCGAAGCTCGCGAATTTCGACGGCCAGTCGGGGCCGAGCTCCGCCGTCATCCGCCGCTTGACGAAGGCCCACCCCATCGGCGGGGCCTCGCTCTGCAGCTTCATCAGCTCGGTCGCGTATTCGGGCGGCACCGCCTCCGGAATGGTCGCCATCAGTTGCGCGACCTTCATGATCGGGCCTTTGAGGCCGCCGAGCGCGGCGGCGAGATCGGCCGCGTTCTGCGTCCGGTCGAGGTTCATGCCGAACAGGCGCGTGGCCGCGATCTTCGCCGCGACCCCGCCGACATTGGCGCCGACCCGCGCGTAGCGCGCCGCGCGCGCCGAGAAGCGGTTCGCCTCGAGGTCCCGTTCGCGTCCGTCGCGCGGCCTCATCGGCCTCCTGCCTTTCCGTCGAGCGTCTCCAACTCGTCGATCATGCGCTCGATCAGCGAAAGCCCGCCCTGCCAGAACGCCGGATCGCGCGCATCCAGTCCGAACGGTTTCAACAGTTCCGAATGGTGCTTGGTTCCCCCGGCCGCCAGCATGTCGAGATAGCGCTCGGCGAAGCCCTGGTGCGCCTTCTCGTAGACGGCGTAGAGCGAGTTCACCAGGCAGTCGCCGAACGCATAGGCGTAGACGTAAAACGGCGAATGGATGAAGTGGGGGATGTACGTCCAGAACGTCTCGTAGCCGGGCGCGAGATCGATCGCCGGTCCGAGGCTCTCGCCCTGCACCGCGCGCCAGATCTCGCCGATCTGCTCGGCCGTCAGTTCGCCGTTGCGGCGCTCGGTGTGAACCTTGCGCTCGAACGTATAGAACGCGATCTGGCGCACCACCGTGTTGATCATGTCCTCGACCTTGGCGGCGAGCATCGCCTTGCGCTCGCGACGATCGGCGGTCGCGCCGAGCAGCCGCTGGAACGTCAGCATCTCGCCGAACACGCTCGCCGTCTCGGCCAGCGTGAGCGGCGTCGGCGCCATCAGCGGCCCGTTCCGGGCGGCGAGCACCTGGTGCACGCCATGGCCCAATTCATGCGCGAGCGTCATGACGTCGCGCGTGCGCCCCTGATAGTTGAGCAGCACGTAAGGGTGGGCCGAGGGGACGGTCGGATGCGCGAACGCGCCCGGCGCCTTGCCGGGACGCACCGGCGCGTCGATCCAGCGGTCCTCGAAGAACCGCTCGGCGATCGAGGCCATCTTGGGCGAGAACGCCCCATAGGCCGAGAGCACCGTCTGCCGCGCCTCGCTCCAGCCGATGGTGCGGGTCGAGACCTGCGGCAAAGGCGCGTTGCGGTCCCAGTGCGCCAGCCGCTTCCGGCCGAACCATTTGGCCTTCAAGGCATAGTAGCGATGCGACAGCCGCGGATAGGCGGCGCGCACGGCCGAGACGAGCGCCTCGACCACTTCGCGCTCGACCCGGTTGGACAGATGCCGCGCGTCGGCGATGTCGGCGAAGCCGCGCCAGCGATCGGAAATTTCCTTGTCCTTGGCGAGCGTGTTGGTGATGAGCGTGAACACCCGCAGGTTCACCCGGAACGTCTTGGCGAGCGCTTCGGCGGCGGCGCGGCGTTTGCGTTCGCTCGGATCCTGCAGCAGGTTGAGCGTCGGCTCGATCGCCAGAGATTTTCCGGCGACGTCGAACCGCAGGCCCGCGATCGTCTCGTCGAACAGCCTGTTCCAGGCGCCGTGGCCGGTGATCGACTTCTCGTGAAAGAGCTGCTCGACACGATCCTCGAGCTGATACGGCTTCTCCTTGCGGACGTCCTCGATCCACGGCCGGTAGTGCCCGAGCGCCGGGTCGTTCATCGCCGCGTCGAGGAGCGCGTCGTCGATCCGGTTGAGCTCCAACGTGAAGAACAGAAGATGCGACGAGGCGGCGGTGATGCGCTCCTGCACGTCGCCGTAGAATTTGGCCCGCGCCGTGTCCGTCGTGTCGCCCGCATAGACCAGTCCCGCATAGGACGCGAGACGCCCGATCAGATCGTCGATCGCCTCGTAGCGCCGGACCGCCTCCGCCAAGGCCCGCCCCGCCTCCGGCCCGCGCGCGAGCTCCGCGAGCTTGCCCTTGTAAG
>CAYVBN010000667.1:0-1799 GCA_964449645.1 uncultured Hyphomicrobiales bacterium | reverse complement strand
GGATGTTCGCGGCGAGTCCCGGCCTGCACGGCGTCGAGCACCCGATCTACGACGTGTGGCTCACCGACTGCAAAGGCGGCTCGACCACCGTCGCCGGAGCTCCGTCGGCGAACGCCGACGCACCGCCGAAGCCGGCCGCGCCGCGCTCGGGCAACACGCGGTCGAATTCGCGCTCGTCGCAGTCGCCTCGACGCTGAACATGTCCGCGATCTCGGCCCGTAGGGCGGGATAGCGCAGCGTATCCTGCCAATGGCGTTCGATCTGGCGCAATACGCCCCGGCTATTGCGCCCTACAGTGCCCTGCCGCGGCGCTGAAATCCTACAACGTTCTGGATGCGTCACTCGCCCGCGCGACGGCCTCGTCACCCGGAATGGGGCGGTGCAGCGGCACGGCGGTGAAATCCGCCTCGCCGACGAGGGCGGCCGACAGCAGCTTGTGATATTGCCGGCGGGGCACCTCGATCGCACCGAACGTCTTGAGGTGGTCGGTGACGAACTGCGTGTCGAGCAGCCGGTAGCCGCCGATCTTCAGGCGCGCCACGAGGTGGACGAGCGCGATCTTCGAGGCGTCGCGCACGTGATGAAACATGCTCTCGCCGAAGAACGCACGTCCGAGGCTCACGCCGTAGAGGCCGCCGACGAGCTCGTTCCCGTCATAGACCTCGACCGTGTGGCAATGGCCGATCTCGTAGAGCCCGCGGTAGAGATTGCGGATCCGCTTGTTGATCCAGGTGCGCCCGCGTCCCGGCTTGGGCTCGGCGCAGCCCTCGATCACCCCCTCGAAGTCGCGATCGGACACGACCGTGTAGCATTCGGATCGCACCGTGCGGGCAAGCCGCGACGGCACGTGAAAGCCCTCGAGCGGGATGATTCCGCGCAGCTCCGGCTCGATCCAGTAGAGGGTCGGATCCTCGGCGCTCTCGGCCATCGGAAAGATGCCACAGGCATAGGCCTTGAGGAGGACCTCGGGAGTGATCTCGACGAAGGCGGTCTCTCGGCTGGCCATGAGGTGGAGCGTATCCGAAATCGACCCGGGCGGGGAGCTTGCTGCGCGTGCGGCCCGAAGGACGCCGGATCTTTCCTGTTTCCCGGCGACGTTAACGAAACAGCAGGCAAATTGGCTTCAAATTTTTGCAAAACTGTAGACGAAATCCACGCTGTCGCGTTGTCCCAAGTGCCGGTCGACCCGGCCTCGATCGGAAAGGGACGCGTACCGATGAGCCGCCGTGAAGCTGAATTGCCGAGCGTCCTCCTGGTGGAGGACGAGGCGCTGATCGCCGCGATGGCAGCCGATTGGCTGGCCGAGCACGGCTTCAAGGTTTACGTGGCGACGAATGCGCACGACGCCCTGCTGCGGCTGCGTGCCGGAATCCAGATCGACGCGCTGTTCACGGACATCGATCTCGGCGGTGAGGTCGACGGCACGATGCTCGCGCTCATCGCCCGGCAGCTGCGGCCCGATCTCGCGGTCGTCTACACCTCGGGCCGCTGGGGCACGGCCGAGCAATTCCCCACGGTGCCGGGATCGCACTTCCTCCCCAAGCCGTACGACCCCGATGAGGTCTGTGCCGTTCTCAGGCGGCTGCTGGCCGCGCGCGAGCACCCGGCCTCGCGTCTCTCCCTCGCCTGACGGACACGGCGCGGCGCACCTGCGAGCGGGTGCGGGCGCGAGGTGTCGGCGCGCGCCGGGCTGCGGCATTTCGCGCGCTTCGTAGGCAACCTCTGCGCTCGCGCGCCGTTAACCCGGAAACCCCGCAACGCCCATCCGGAGGAGGCCGTCATGAGCGCGACCGGTCTCA
>CAYVBN010000666.1:0-5001 GCA_964449645.1 uncultured Hyphomicrobiales bacterium | reverse complement strand
GGCGGGGGCTCCCCCCCGCCCGCCCCGCCGCCCCCCCCACGCCCGTGCTTCTCGTTCATGACGAGGACCACGGGACCGAGTTGATCCATGCGCTCGCCCGGCATGGCGACGGCTTGCCCGCCAACGTGCTTCCCTTCGCGGTCAACGAGATCACGCAGGTCGGGCTCGAAACCGTCGCCGCGGCCTTCGCCTACGGGACGACGCACCTGCGCTTTCTCCTGCGCGCCCGGCCGCGCCACGACGTCACCGGGCTCATCCGCACGATCGCGCTCGCCGAGTCGATCCTGGTCGGTCTCGGATTCGGCGAGGACCGGGTTGCGACGATCGAGACCGACGATCCCGATGCGCTCGGCGAGACGTTGCGCGCGCTTCCAATCGTAGAAGCCGCGCCTGCCGTTTCCCATTTTTCGGCCGTCGGCTCCAAGCGCGACGTGCTGCGGCTCGCATTGCGCGAATTGCACGCCGTGGCTCCCGTGCCGGCGGACGTCGTGGCCCTGCCGCCAGGCGCTCCGTTCGGGACCGTCGAGGTCGATACGAGCGGCTGCACGCTTTGCCTCTCCTGCGTGTCGGCGTGTCCGACCGGCGCCCTCTCGGACAATCCCGAGCGCCCGATGCTGCGATTCACGGAGGATGCCTGCGTGCAATGCGGATTGTGCCAGGCGACCTGTCCGGAAAAGGTCATCAGGCTGCGGCCGCAGATCGACTTCCGCGCCGCGACCGCGTCCGCGCGCGTGCTCAAGGAAGAGGAACCGTTCTGCTGCATCCGCTGCGGCGCGCCGTTCGGCGTCAAGAGCACGATCGAGCGCGTCACGGCCAAGCTCGAAGGCCGGCATTGGATGTTCAAGGAAGGGGCCGTGCGCCTCGACGTGCTCAAGATGTGCGACACGTGCCGCATCGCTGCGGTGAGCGAGCAGGATTTCGATCCCTATGGGGTGCCGCGCCGGCCGGCGGCGCGCACGACCGACGATTATCTGCGCGAACGCCAGAAGGGCGAGGCGGAGCCGACGTCCTGATCCTCAGAGCATGATTCCGAAAAGTGGACCGGTTTTCGGAAAAGATCATGCTCAAAACAGATCAATGCGGGCGCGTCGCCTTCTCGAGGAACTGGACAAGCGCCGCGCGATCCTCGGCCGAACCGATGCGCTGCTCGGGCATCTTGGTGCCAGGCGTGTAGCTCGCCGGTCCGACCTCGAACAGCTTCGCGACGGTTTCCGGCGTCCACACGATGTCGAGCTTCTTCAGCGCGGGCGAGAAATTGTAGCCCGGCAGCGTCGCGATCTTCCGGCCGAAAATTCCCGCAAGCGTCGGGCCGGCCCGATTGCCTACATCGGGCGTGAGCGTGTGGCAGGCGACGCACGCGCGGAACACCTCCGCTCCGTGATCGCCCGCATAGGCGGCGAGCGGATCCTCGATGCCGCCCGAGGCCACGAGGCCGACCGGATCGCCGGAGATCGCATTCCAGCGTCGGACCACGCGGTCGGTGCCGCCCGTGAGCAGGGTGCGATTGTCCGGCAGGAATGCGAGCGACCACACCGGCAGGCCCGGACCGACGAGCGTGCGCGTCAGGGTCCGCTGCGTCAGATCGATCACCGCAACCGAGCCGCGGATGCCTGCTCCGGCCGCCAAGGCGCCGTCCCGCGAGACCGCGACCGCGATGATCGGCGCGGGCCCCGCCTCGATGGTGCCGATCACGTCGCCGGCGGCGCTCAGAACGTAGACCTTTCCGTCGGCGCCGCCGGTGACGATCTCCCCGTTCGGCGCGACGGCGACGCTGTTGAGCGGCGTCGGCAGATGCTTGACCGCAGGGGTGCCGCCCGCGACCGGCCAGATGCGCAGTGTAGCATCGTAGCCGACGCTCACGAGCGTTCGCCCGTCGGGCGCGAACGCGACGCCGTTGACGTTCTGCTCGTGACCTTCGAGCACGCGCGCGCCGCTGCCGTCGACCTTCCACAGGCGAACCGTATGATCCCATGACGCCGACGCGAGCATCGTCCCGTCGGGCGAGACCGCGAGGGCTGCGATCGGCGCCTCGTGGCCGTCGAAGACGCGATCCGGCCGATCGCGGCCGGGCGTCCACAGGGCGATGTGCCTGTCCTCGCCGGCCGTCGCGAAACGTCCATCCGGCAGGAACACGGCGGCGTTCACCGCCCCCTCGTGGAAGCGCAGGACCTGCTCGGCGGCATTGCGCGTGAGCGACCAGCGAATGGCCGACTGGTCGAAGCTGCCCGACACCGCCGTCTTGCCGTCGGGCGACACCGCGACCGCGCGCACCGGTCCACCGTGCCCGCGCAACTGCGCCTGCGCCGTGAGCGTCGCGAGCGACAGCATCACGAGGCCGAGGCCGATCCGGAGCGCCGCAGCTTTCATCTCAGGAACCCTGCGAGCTTGTCTCCCAACCCTAGGCGTCGATTGGGTCGGCAACGGGGCGCATGCCGAGCGCCTGGATGCGCTGGCGCACCGCAGGGGTGCGCAACGCTGCGAGGAACGCCTTGACGGCCGGGCGCTCGCGCCGCGCCTCCACCAGCAGGAAGTCGTAGTGTTCGGGCGCGATCGGCAGAAAGCCGAGCCCATACGCCGACGCGACGGTCTCGATGGCGATGCCCCAGTCGGCGCGGCCCTGCGCCACGGCGGCGGCGACCGCATTGTGGGATTTCGGCTGATTGGCGTAGCCGGGCGGGCGCACGCCCGCGAGCAGGCGATCGACAAGGACGCGCGTGCCGGAGCCGGCATTGCGATTGACCATCAGGCAGGCCGGGTCGCGCAGCGCGGCTTTCAGCGCCGCTTCGGCGCTCAGCCCGCGGAAGCGCGCGTCGTCGGAACGGAACACCACGCCCTGCATGCGTTCCCACCCGCGCACGAGCGCGAGACCCGGACGGAGCAGATGAGTGTTGTACGTGCCAGTCGCCGGATCGGCGAGGTGCACGGGCGCCAGATCGCACTCCCCGCGCTCGGCCGCCGCAACGCCTCCCGTGCTGCCGATCACGACGGTCCGAACGGAGAAGCCGCGCTCGGCCAGTTCTCCGAGCACGACATCGAGCGCCACGCAGTGGCTGCCCGTGATCACCAGATCCGGCAGGCGCGCGGATTTTCCGATCAGGGTCACCTCTGCGTTCGTTCCGGCATCGAGACCCGTGGCGAGCGCATCGATGGCCAGAAAGCCGTCGGCTTGCGAAAACGCCGTCACCGCACCGGAGCCTTTCGGAGTGGGCAGCGCCACCAGTCCATGCTCGCCGGCGACGAGCGCGATCAGCACGAATTCCTGGCGTCCCAATTCGGACGGAATGCGAACCGGAACCTCGGCGTCGACGTGCCGCTCATCTTCGCGCGGCAGACCGGCAAATGCGCGAATGACCGGCGCCACGAATGTGTGAAAGGTGAAGATCGCCGAGGTCGGGAACCCGGGCAGCACGACGATAGGTTTGCGATCGGATACCGCGAGGCAGAGAGGCTTCCCGGGCTTCAGGGCCACGCCGTGGACCAGAATGCCGGGCGCGCCGAGGCGCGAGAGGATCCGGTGCGACAGGTCGCCCGCGCCTTTCGAAGTGCCGCCGCTGAGCACGACCATGTCGCAGGATTCGAGCGCACGGCGGACGGCGGACTCGAGCGCCGATTCCTCATCCGGAAATGCCCCGAACGAGACCGGTTCGCCGCCTGCTTCGGCCACGGCCGCGGCGATGATCGCACCGTTGCTGTCGTAGACTCCAGCTGGCCGCAACGCGCTGCCCGGCTGCACCAGTTCGTCGCCGGTCGAGAGCACGGCGACGCGGGGACGGCGCACCACCTCGACCTGGGCGAGACCACAGGCCGCCAGCATGCCGATCTCGCGCGACGTGACTTGCGTGCCTCGGCGCAGCACCGTCTCGCCGCGCGCGATGTCCGAACCGGCGAAGGAGACAAACTGTCCCGGACCGACGGCGCGCCGCACCTCAATCGACGGTCCCTCGGGAGCTTCAACCAGATCGGTGTGCTCGATCATCACGACCGCGTCGGCGCCGCGTGGGATCATTCCTCCGGTGGCGATCGCGGAGGCGCTCCCCGTCACGACTTCGCGCACGGGCGCGTGTCCGCAGGCGATCACCTCGGCATTGAGCCGCAGGCGGCGCGGGCTGGCGGGCGACGCGCCCACCGTGTCGGCAGCCCGCACGGCAAACCCGTCGACGCCGGAGCGATCGAACGGCGGAACATCGATCGGGGCGAGCACATCCTGCGCGAGGATGCGGCCGAGCGCCGCCGCGAGCGGGATCGTTTCGGGCTCGAGCGGCGCGAGATCGAGATGCTTCTCGAAGCGCGCCCGCGCTTCGGCCGGAGACACGACTTCGAGAAACTGTTCCTGCCGTGCGGCGTTCCGCACGGCCGCAAGCAGCGCCTCGGTCGGAGCGTCGGGGGAATGATGCGTCATGGCAACGGCCTCACGGTGACGCGCGATCCGGGGGCATATCCTTCGCTGTCCGGCGGAACGAGAATCCACCCGTCCGCGCGCAGCAGCGACTGAAGCGGCAGATAGCCGGACGCAAGCGGCGCGACCTTGTCATCCTCGCGGCGCACCGGAACCACTTCGGCCAGGCCGAGCGATGACGTGATCTTGGCCGCGAGCGTTGCCGGCATGGCGCCGACGCATTCGCCGGCGGCACCGCACAGCCGCTCCAGCATCGGCGCACCGAGCACGAGCCAGCCCGCCACCGCCGCATCGACGCGGCCCGGCAGCACGAGCACGGGCCGGCGGCCCACGAACCCGAGCGCCGACGTTTCGCCGGGCGTCAGTCCGACCCCATGCACTTCCACGCGTCCCACCTGGGCCAATGCATGAACGCTTATGTCTTCCACGCCGCTACCGCTTCCGCCGATCACCACGACGGCGTCCGCCTCTTCATCCGTCATCGCGGCAGCGAGATCCCGCGCATCCGCCGGCACCAGCCGCGGTCTCGCACCGCCCGTCTGCACAATGCGGCCCAAGAGCTGAGCGATCGCCGCAATGATTGCGTCGTCTCGCCGCGCCGGGAC
>CAYVBN010000665.1:0-3651 GCA_964449645.1 uncultured Hyphomicrobiales bacterium | reverse complement strand
GAGGCCGAGCTCCAGGGTCCAGCCCGTGGCGATCGACAGGACGGCGACGGCCGGAATGGTCAGTCCGATCGACGCCATGGCCGAGCCCAACGCGAGATTAAGGCTCGTCTGCAGCCTGTTGCGGCGCGCGGCGTTCAGCGCCGCCAGGCTTTCGGGCAGCAGCACGATGACCGCGATGATGATCCCGACGACTGCATTGGGCGCGCCGGCGGCCACCACGGCCGATTCGATCGTGGGAGCGAGTTTTTTCGCGAGGAGAACCACCGCGCCGAGGCAGGCGAGCAGCAGGAGGGCGCTGAGAATGGCCGCCCGCGTGCTCGGCGGGGGCGCGTGCACCTCGGCCCCGAGGACTGCATCGCCGCTGGGAAGAAAATAATCGCGGTGCCGCACCGTCTGCACGAGCACGAAAGCTGCGTAGAGGATGAGCGAGACCGCGGCGATGAGCTCGAGCTGGCTCGTCGAGTACATGGGACCGGCGGTCGTCGTCGTGGTGTTGGGAAGGACGAGCGTGATCACCGCCATGGTGGCGAGCGTCGCCAGCGATGCGTTGACGCCATAGAGGCCGAACGCCTGCTCGCCGTGCCGCGATCCGCCCACCAGAAGGCATATCCCGACCATGCCGTTGAGGATGATCATGATTGCCGCGAAGATGGTGTCGCGGGCGAGGGAGGCGGCGGCGTCACCCCCGGCCACCATCATCGAGACGATGAGCCCCACCTCGATGACGGTGACGGCAAGCGCCAGAATCAACGTTCCGAACGGCTCGCCGACGCGGTGCGCCACCACCTCGGCATGGTGCACCGCGGCGAGCACGCAGGCGACCAGGGCGACGCCGAGTATCGGGGCGAGCCAGGGTTGAACGAACGCCAGGGACAGGGCGAGAAACAGCCAGCCGGCGAGCGGGCTGAGCCAGGTCCAGCTCGGAGGGCGATCGTGACTCATGATCTCGGCCGGCGATGTGTAAGGGTGAAGCGGCCGACAACCAAGCGGTATCGGACACGCCACGACACTGAACGATCGCGTGTCACTTGTCGATGGTGACGGCGCGATGCGACGATGGGGATGGCGCAGCCGATACGACGTCCGTCTACACGCCCGACCTGCCGGGCGATGCGGCGCGTCTTCTTATCGTTTCCTATTGAGCTTCCAGGATGGCCAGCACCGCGCCGGTGGCGCGCCCGCCGGCAGACGCCATGAACGTGAGCGCTTTCTCGTCCTGCCAGGCGGAAATGGCCTTGGCGAAACTGTCACGCGCGACGCATCGCTCCCACCAGGCGGAGACATTCGGATATCGGGAGATCAAGTCGCCGAGGCCCAGCTCCCGCATGCGCAGCACGTATGGCAGCAGCGAGAGGTCGGCCATCGTATAGGTCGCGCCGACCAGCCAGGGGGCTTCGGCGAGAGCCGCATCCATTTCCCGCAGCATCTGCTGCATGCGCAGCAAAGCCGCCCGGAAATGGGCCGATTGCAGGCCGTGCAAGACGAGGTCGCGCCGCCGCTCTCTCTTGAACAGGTCCGGGATCTTGTCGATCAGGGTAAGGCCGGCCTCTCCCATCGCGATGTACTGCTGGCGAAACGCGATCCCGAAGGCGAGCACCGCGATGCCCAGATCGTGGATGCTGTCGTCGACCTGCTTCGTCCACAGCCGCACGCGGGCGCGATCGTAGGCGGAGGTGGGCAGCAACGGCACCTGCGGGTACTTCTGCTCCAGAAACTCATTGATGACGGTCGATTCTGGAACGATCTCGCTGTCATCGATCAAGGTCGGGACCACCCCTCGGGGGTTGATCTTGAGATAGGCCTCCGCGTGCTGCTCGCCGGCGCGCAGATCGATGAGGCGGCTCTCCCAATCCAGCCCTTTCTCGGCCAAGCAGAGTCTGACCTTCTGCGACGCGCTGGACATGGGATTGTGATAGAGCGCGATCATGCAATCCTCCGATGACGAACGGCGGGCGCACGTTACGCCACAACGCGTGTTGTGCTTCTGCAAACGCTTGCGCTTCGACGCAATTTTCCGCTCCCGCCGGGCGTCGGCGGACGACCGCGGAATGCGATCTGATACACTTTTCGCATGGAAGGAATTGCCGCGAAGACCGATGTCGCGATCGTCGGAGGCGGACCGGTCGGTCTGTCGCTTGCCCTGTTCCTGGACATGTACGGCGTCAGGTCGGTGATCTTCAACACGGACGAGATCACGCGCTGGCATCCGAAGGGAAACAATCACAATCAGCGGACGATGGAGCACTATCGCCGGCTCGGGATCGCCGACGAGCTGCGGAAGCTCGGTCTTCCGATGGATCATCCTCTCGACATCGCCTACTTCGATCGATTCAGCCGGCACGAGATCACCCGTTTCCGCGTGCCTTCGAAAGAGCAGCGCATCCAGGCGCGCAACCGCGCCCCGGCGTCTGACCAATTCGTCGAGCCGATGTCCCGGATCAACCAGATGTACGTCGAGGAGTATCTGCAGCGGCACGCGCGGACGCGGCCTAATATCACGATGCGATTCGGCTGGACGGTTACCGGCCATGCGCAGCCGGCGGGCGGCGTGACGCTGACGGGCCGGAACAAGGCTGGCGAAGAGGAAACCTGGGAGGCCCGATATCTCGCCGGCTGCGACGGCAGCAAGAGCGAGATCCGCAGGTCGCTGTCAATCCGCTATGAGCGGGAAGACACGCTCATGAACGTGTTCATGGGCGGCCGTTTCATCTCGATCCATATGAAAATCCCGGACCTCTATCCGAAGTATCTCGGGCATCGGAAAGCCTGGATGTACCTGGCCATCAACAAGGACGCGCGCGCGGTCGTCATGACCCTCAACGGCCACGACGAGTTCATGATGCACAAGCCGGTGCAGGACGACGAACAGTTCGATGAAGCGCAGGTGGTGGAATGGGTCAAAGCGGCGATCGGCGCCGATATTCCGGTCCAGATCATTGCTCATCGTCCCTGGTCGGCGGGAGGTTACCTGGTCGCCGAGCGATTTCAGTCGGGCCGGGTCTTCCTCGCCGGCGATGCCGTGCATCTGTTCACGCCGACCGGCGGCTTCGGCATGAACACGGGAATCGACGACGCCGCCAATCTGGCATGGAAGCTCGCAGCGATGGTTCGCGGGTGGGGCGGCCAACGCCTGCTCGATACCTACGAGCTCGAACGCAAGCCGGTTGCCGTCAGGAACACGGCCTTCGCGCGTCACTTGGGGAAGGCCTGGCAAGACATCATTGTACCGCCCCACTTCGAGGACGATACGCCTGCCGGTGAGGCCGCACGCGCCGAAGCGGCGAACTCCGCCTTCGTTCGCAAAAACCACTTCGTGCTGCCGGAGGAGCGAGATTGTCTCGGGATCGTATTGGGCGCGCGCTACGACACCTCGCCGATCGTCGTGTCGGATTCGGCGCCGCCTCCCGATGAATCCTACACTTACACGCCGAGCAGCATCCCGGGCGGACGCGCGCCGCATCTGTGGCTCGACGGCACGCGCGAGCGTGGCGCGTCCTTGTACGATCAATTGGGCCTTGGATTCACGCTTCTGCGCCTCTCCGAGGACGCTCCCGACTGCTCGGCGTTCGAAGCGGCGGCCCGGAAGCGCGCGGTCCCGCTTAAGGTCCTCGACATCACCCGGGACCAGGCGTGCGGCCTCTATGAGAAGCG
>CAYVBN010000664.1:0-2853 GCA_964449645.1 uncultured Hyphomicrobiales bacterium | reverse complement strand
ATTGTACTTATTGAGTGCCCAGGTGAAATTCCCACGATGACCGCCCAATGTGGACATCACGTTATTTCCTAATATGAATTGAAGAACAGGAGGCACGAGTTAAATAGTTTAGAGCAGCCAGATAGAGTTGCAATCCTAAGTCTTGAGGAGCGATTCTGAATTCAGAAAATTATGCTTACTGCAGCGTGGCGCTGGCGATCCAGTCGGTGACGGCGTTGAGCGCGCTCTCGTTGCTGCCGCTTTTCTTGCCATGCGCTTCGAAAATCGAAAGCTGCGCGTCCGCCGAGGTTCCGGCGCCGACGATCTCGCGGCAGCGGCGGATTTCCCCCACGCTGCCGAGCGCCTCGGCGTCGGGCATGACCTCCTCGATCACCTGATCGAGCAGCTCGGCCACCGTGACGGATCCGCGGGTCTCGTTCACGAACGTTCCGTGCACGCCGTAGCGCTGCGCGCGCCACTTGTTCTCGACCACGATGGCGCGCGAGACCGCCGTCATGTCCCAGTTGAGCCAGGGATTGCGGCTGATGCGGCGGGTGAGGGCGCGATAAAGCGCCGTGATGGCGATCGAGTCTTCGACCAGGGTGCAGCAGTCGGGCGCGCGCAGTTCGAGCGTGGGATGCTTGAGCGATGGACGGATCGCCCACCAGACGTAGCTCGAATCCTGGATCACCTCCGCGCGCACCAGCGCACCGACATAGGAATCGAACTCCTCGCGCGAACGGAACAGCTCGGGGACGCCGGTGCGGGGCAGTTCGTCATAGGCGGCAAGGCGATAGCCTTTCAGGCCGGTCGGCCGCGATTGCCAGAACGGCGAGGAGGTCGACAAGGCGACGAACAACGGCAGGTACGGCAGCATCCGATACATGACGTCGACCCGCTCGTTCGGATCGGGCAGCTCGACATGCACGTGCATGCCGCACAGCATGTTGCGCAGGCCGAGCATCTGCAGATCGTGCATCACGGTGTCGTAGCGCTCGGCCGGCGTCTGCTGCTGGTCGATCCACACGGCGGTCGGGTGCGTGCCGGCGGCAAGGATCGAAAGCCCGTGATCGGCCGCGATCGCGGAGATCGACTGGCGCAGGCCCTTCAGCTCGGTGCGGGCGGCGCCGATCTCGACATGGGGACCGGTGGCGACCTCGATTTGCGACTGCAGCAGTTCGCCTTTGACGTGGGACCCCAGCGCCTCCTTCGCAGCCGCGATGAACGCTTCGGTCTGCCCGGTGGCCACGGTCTTGGTCTCGACGTCGATCAGGAAATACTCTTCCTCGATGCCGAAGCTGTAGTCGTCGGCCATGACTTCCGTGCCCCCATTCGCACAGCGCATACCATGAAGCGGGACCGATTCCGGCTGCAATGAGGCGCCTTGTTGATGCTAATGGGGAAGACCCTGCATCCGGCGCGCCGGCTTCGGCCGGGCACGCCGACAGGCGCCGCTGCGGGGCACGCGTCCGTTCAGTGCGACAGCAACGTCGGGACCGTCATGGCCGCGAGGATGCCGCGCGTCGCCCCGCCCAGGATGAACTCACGCAGCCGCGAGTGGCCGTAGCCGCCCATGACGATGAAATCGGCCGATACGTCGGCGGCGTAGGACAGGATCGTGTTGGGGACGTCGACGTCGGACGCGACGATGCGCTTGAGGTCGACCGTAAGCCCGTGCCGCGCAAGGTGCTGACCGATGTCGGCGCCTGGCACCTCGTCGCTCTTCTGCTTTCCGCTTGCCACCATCACGATATCGACCGCCTTGGCGCGTTCGAGCAGCGGCATCGCATCCGCGATGGCGCGCGCCGCCTGCCGGCTGCCGTCCCAGCAGACGATGACCCGATCGAGCCGGAGCCCTTCGGTCTGAATATAGGGAACGGCGATCACCGGGCGTCCCGATTCGAACAGGGCCGTCTCGACGATGATCTCCTCGGGGAGCTGGCGTTCCGGCTCGGCTTGTCCGACCACGACGAGATCGAACCGCCGGGCGATGCGGCCGAACATGTCCGCGGCACCCGCGATGGTCGCCGAGAAGGTCTGATGGTCGGACGACACGCTGTTGCGCCGGACGATGTCTTGGAAACGCGCAATCGCGGCATTCGCCGCCTTTTCGCTTTCGGCGCGCTGCGATTCGATCACCTGGTTGGGGATGCCGCCCATGACGGTCGGGGGAATCACCGGCTCGTACGCAAACGCGACGGCCGACACGTGGGCGTCGAATTGCGCCGCCACCGACACGGCGTATTCCGCCGCGTGATCGCGCGAGCCCCCCATCGAAAGGTTGACGACGATGTCCTTGATCATCTGCACTTCCCCGGCATTCGCGGTCCGCACGCCCGGATATGTTAGATCGCCCGCCGGGCGGAGTCTCGACCGGAATCGAGACGCCCGCCGGCGCGGATGCGTCCGTTATTGCTTCTTGTTGCCCTCGGCGTCGAACTGGGAAAGGTAGGCCCACAGGTCGTTGACGTCCTTCTCGTTCTTGATGCCCGGGAAGATCATCTTGGTGCCCGGGACCTTCGCCCGCGGGTCATGGATGTATTCCTTGAAGGTCTGCTCGTTCCAGGTGATGCCGGACTTCTTGTTGGCCTCGCTGTAGTTGTAGCCCGCGACCGTGCCGGCCTTGCGGCCGTCCAGGCCGTTCAGCTCGGGCCCGACCTTGTTCTTCGCGCCCTCACCGGCCGAGTGGCAGGGCAGGCACTTTCTGAACTGTTGCTCGCCGGCGGCCGGATCGCCCCCCTGCGAGAACGCCACTCCACCCGAGGCCATGAGCGCCAGCGCGGCAATTGCAAGACTCCTGATCATCATTCCACCTCTCACTTGATGACTATGCTCACGCGTTTGAAAGCGTCACCCCACCAGCCGGAACGCAGA
>CAYVBN010000663.1:0-2648 GCA_964449645.1 uncultured Hyphomicrobiales bacterium | reverse complement strand
CGGCGCCCATGCGGACGATGCGCTGCTCGCCCTCGAGCGCGAGATGGCGCCGCGGCTGGCCGCACACTGGAACAGCCTGCATACCAACCCGGCCTTGTTCGCCCGCATCGCCGCGCTGCATGCGAAGCGCGCAGAGCTTGGCCTCGACCCCGAGCAGGCGCGTGTGCTCGAGCGCTACCACGTCACGTTCGCCCGGGCCGGCGCCGGGCTCGGCGAGGCGGAACGGCGGCGGCTTGCCGAGATCGCGGAGCGCCTCGCCACCCTCGGGACCGCCTTCCAGCAGAACGTGCTCGCCGACGAGCAGGCCTATACGCTCGTGCTCGACGGCGAGAACGACCTTGCCGGCCTGCCCGACTTCGTCCGCGCGGCCGCGCGCGCCGCCGCCGAGGAGCGCGGGCTCGCGGGCAAGCACGTCATCACGCTGGCGCGGTCCAGCATCGAGCCGTTCCTGCAGTTCTCCAGCCGGCGCGACCTGCGGGAAAAGGCGTTCCGCGCCTGGATCGCGCGCGGCGACGGCGGCGGGACGCCCGACAACAAGCAGATCATCGCCGAGATGACCGCGCTGCGGGCCGAGCGCGCCCGGCTGCTCGGCTTCGCCACGTTTGCCCGCTACCGGCTCGACGACACCATGGCGAAGACCCCGGAGGCGGTCGGCAGCCTGCTGCAGCAGGTCTGGGATCCGGCGCGCCGGCGCGCGCTCGCCGACCGCGATGCCTTGCAGAAGCTCGTCCAGCAGGAGGGCGGCAATTTCGAGCTCGCCGCCTGGGACTGGCGCTATTACGCGGAGAAGCTGCGCAAGCGCACCTGCGATCTCGACGAGGGCGAGATCAAGCCGTACTTCCAGCTTGACCGCATGATCGCGGCGGCCTTCGCGACCGCACAGCGGCTGTTCGGCCTTGCCTTCGAACCGCGCACCGACGTGTCCGTCTGGCATCCCGACGTGCGCGTCTGGGAGGTGCGCGACCGCGACGGCCGGCATCTCGGGCTGTTCTTCGGCGACTATTTCGCCCGCTCCTCGAAGCGCAGCGGCGCCTGGATGACGACGTTGCGCGAGCAGGAAAAGCTCGCGGGCGACATCCGCCCGCTGGTCGTCAACGTGATGAACTTCGCCAAGGGCGCGGCGGACGAGCCCGCACTCCTGAGCTTCGATGACGCGCGCACGCTGTTCCACGAGTTCGGCCATGCGCTGCACGCGCTGCTCTCGGACGTGACCTATCCGCTGATCTCCGGCACCGGGGTCGAAGTCGACTTCGTCGAGCTGCCGTCCCAGCTCTTCGAGCGCTGGCTGGAAAGCCCGGAGATCCTGCGGACCTTCGCGGTTCATCATGCGACCGGTGCGCCAATGCCGGAGGACCTGATCGCCCGGCTGAGGGCCGCGCGCACGTTCAACCAGGGCTTCGCGACGGTCGAATACACCGCCTCGGCCCTGCTCGATCTCGAGCTGCATTCGCAGTCCCGGGGCATCGACGCCGGCGCCTTCGAGGCCGAGGCGCTCGCGCGCATCGGCATGCCGAGCGAAATCGTCATGCGTCATCGCCTGCCGCATTTCGCCCACGTGTTCGCCATCGATGGCTACGCGTCGGCCTACTACAGCTACATGTGGTCGGAGGTGCTCGACGCCGACGCGTTCGAGGCTTTCGCGGAGACCGGCGACGTCTTCGACCGCCAGACCGCCGAGCGGCTGCGCACCTTCATCTATTCGGCGGGAGGCACGCGCGCGCCGGCGGAAGCCTACCGGGCGTTCCGCGGACGCCTGCCGACCGCGGACGCCCTCCTGCGCCGGCGCGGCTTCCTGCCGGCCGACATTGCGGCGCCTCCGGCGTGATCTTAGAGTGGGTCACACGAAGTCAGTAAGCGAACAGAAACATTGGAAAGGGTTGGTCCCCCCTCACCCGACTTCTTTGCTTCGCTCAGAAATCGACCTCTCCCCAGCGGGAAGAGGTGACCAAAAAACGCGGCGCTCTCACCTCTCCCCGTCGGGGAGAGGGCGGCGGGCGGAGCGAGCCGGGTGAGGGGAACACCGCCCTTCATGGGTCACGATCAGCAATACGCCGGCTTGTCCGGAAGCGTTGATTGCCCGCGGACACCTAGGAATGGACCTGCACACTGCCGGACATCGCCGCGGGATCGCGGCCGCGCCTCATCACGCCGCAGCCGAAGCCGGACGGGCCGTCTTCGCCGAAGGCGGCAACGCGCTCGAGGCCATGGTGGCGATGGCGGCGACGATCGCGGCCGTCTATCCGCACATGAACCACATCGGCGGCGACGGCTTCTGGCTGGTGCGCGAGCCCTCCGGCCGCGTGCGCGCCCTGATGGCAGCCGGACGCGCCGGCGCCCACGCCCGCATCGCGTTCTACCGCGAGCACGGCCGTGACGAGATCCCGCCGCGCGGCCCGCTCGCGGCGCTGACCGTGCCGGGCGCCATTGCCGGCTGGGCGCTCGCGCTCGAAGCCGCCAGGGCGCACGGCGGACACCTGCCGCTCGACGTGCTGCTTGCCGCCGCCATCCGCGACGCACGCCAGGGCTATACGGTCACGCGCAGCCAGGCTGCGCTGACAGCGGGCAAGCTCGCCGAGCTCGCGGACGTGCCGGGATTCGCCGCGACGTTCCTCCTCGACGGCAAGCCTCCGACGGCGGGCGTCACGCTG
>CAYVBN010000662.1:0-2273 GCA_964449645.1 uncultured Hyphomicrobiales bacterium | reverse complement strand
GAGATATTCCATGCCGGAACAAAGGCCGAGAACGGGCGCATCGTTGCCGCCGGCGGGCGCGTGCTCAACGTGTGCGGGCTCGGCCCCTCGGTCGCCGCGGCGCGCGCGAAGGCCTATGCGGCGGTCGAGCGCATTCGCTGGCCGGACGGCTTCTGCCGGAGCGACATCGGATTCCGCGCGGTCGCGCGCGAAGCCGCAACCGACGGGAGCCGTTGACCGCGGCCTATCCCGACGCTGTGATGGGCCAAACGCAGGAGAGCCCGCATGGCCGACCTCGCCGACCTCTTTCCCGGATACGCCGCCCACTGGATCGACACCTCGGTCGGCCGCATGTTCGCGCGCGCGGGCGGCAGCGGCCCGCCGCTCCTGCTGCTGCACGGCTATGCGCAGTCGAACGTGATGTGGCACCGGGTGGCGCCGGAGCTCGCGCGTCATTTCACGCTGATCATTCCGGATCTGCCCGGTTATGGCTGGTCGGTCGCGCCGGAGGCCAAGCCGGACCATTCGCCCTACAGCAAGCGGGCGATGGGCGCCGTGATGATCGAGATCATGGAAGCGCTCGGGCACGTGCGCTTTCGCCTCGCCGGCCACGACCGTGGCGGCCGCGTCGGCTATCGGCTGACGCTCGATCATCCGGGACGCGTCGAGCGCCTCGCCGTGCTCGACATCGTGCCGACCTACGCGATGTGGCACGGCATGAACCACCAGATGGCCATGAAGGTCTGGCACTGGCCGTTCCTGGCGCAGCCCTATCCGCTGCCCGAAATGCTGATCGGCAAGGCGCCGGTCGAATACCTCGACTGGAAGATGGCGAGCTGGACCAAGACCAAGGACCTCTCCGCCTTCGATCCGCGCGCGCTCGCCCACTACCGCGCCTTCTTCAGCGATCCGTTGCGCATCCACGCGACCTGCGAGGACTACCGCGCCGGCGAGAGCACCGATCTCGCCGCTGACGAAGCCGATCGCGCGGCGGGAAAGAAGATCGACTGTCCGTTGCTCGCGCTGTGGGGTGCGGCCGGGATTCCGAGCGCGAGCGGCCCCCTCGACATCTGGCGCGAGTGGGCGATGGACGTGCGCGGCCATCCGATCGATTCCGGTCACTTCGTCGCCGAGGAAAACCCGCAGGCGACGGCCACGGCGCTGATCGAATTTTTCCGCTGAAAGGCGAGATAACCAGCGGCGGAGTTGACCGCGCAGCAATGCCCACCAGCTCATGACCAGGATCGACCGGCAGGCGGCGTTCTCCGGCACCAAGCTGCCGGCCGACGCGCTTGCATTCGACGTAAGCCGGCTCGAGGCGCACCTCGCGGCGCGTATCGCCAAGTTCGCCGGCCCCCTCGACGTGCGCCAGTTCCGCGGCGGCCAATCGAACCCGACCTATCTGCTCACGACGCCGCACCGGCGCTACGTGCTGCGGCGCAAGCCGCCCGGCAAGCTCTTGCCCTCGGCGCATGCGGTCGAGCGCGAATTCCGCGTCATCGGCGCGCTGTACGCGCAGGGATTTCCGGTCGCCGCACCCGTTCTCCTGTGCGAGGACGCCGACGTGATCGGCACGGCGTTCTACGTGATGGAATTCGTCGATGGCCGGATCATCTGGGAGCCGCACATGCCGGGCTCCGACCCGAGCGAGCGCGCCGCCGTCTATCGCGCCATGAACGAGACTTTGGCGCGGCTGCATACATTCGATCCGCAGACGATCGGCCTCGGCGACTACGGCGCAGGCCAGGACTACGTCGCCCGTCAGATCGCGCGCTGGTCGAAGCAGTACCGCGCCTCGCAGACGGACGAGATCGACGAGATGGAGCGACTGATCGCGTGGCTGCCGCGGAACGTACCGCCCGCCGGACCGGTGCGGCTCGTGCACGGCGACTACCGGCTCGACAATCTCGTTCTGGCACCTCACGCGTCCGAGGTGCGCGCCGTGCTCGATTGGGAGCTCTCGACCTTGGGCGATCCGCTCGCCGACTTCACCTACCATCTGATGGCGTGGCACATGCCGCGCGCCGACAGCGGGACCGGCACCGGCACGCTTCTCGGCCATGATCTCGCCGCGCTCGGCATTCCGGCGCTGTCCGAATACGTCGATGCTTATGTGGCGCGCACCGGGCTCGATCCGCGCCCGCATCTGCCGATCTATCTCGCCTATAATTTCTTTCGGCTCGCGGCGATCTACCAAGGCATCATTGGGCGCGTGCGCGACGGCACCGCCAGCAACGAGAACGCCCCCGCCATGGCCCGCATGGTGCGGCCGCTCGCCCGCACGGCGTGGGCGT
>CAYVBN010000661.1:0-2730 GCA_964449645.1 uncultured Hyphomicrobiales bacterium | reverse complement strand
CGCGGCCCGGTCCTCGCCCGCCGGATAGAGCAGCGGACCCGCGATGTCCGCCCGGCGCTGCGCGAGGAGCCGGACAAGGTCCTCGAAATTGCCGTCGGCCGATTCGACCCGCGCGAACCCGACCGCCCGCGCCGCCTCGGCGGTGTGCCGGCCGACCGCGAACGCCGGGAGGGACACGACCTCGATCTTTCGCGGGTGCTGCGCCAGCACGCGCGCCGCATTCGCGCTCGTGAGCGCAACGGCGGCCCACGGACCTCGGCCCAGATCGACAGGCGCGACCGGCTCCACCCGGAGCATGGGCGCGCGCAGCACCTCGTGGCCGGCGCGTGCGAGCGCGGCGGCGGTGCGCTCGGCTTCGGGCTCGGGTCGCGTGACGAGGAGCCGCACGGCATTACCGCGCGTCGAAGAAGCCGGGACCGGCGCGGCCCTTGAGCTCGGAGCCGGCATCGCGGCCGAGCGCAACCGCATCCTTGACATCGCCGCGGCGCGTCGTCTCGAACGCCTCGCTGCCATCGGGCCGTACGATCAGGCCGCGAAAATCGAAAGCCTCAGGGTTTGCGCGGCCGAGCGCGGCGATCGGCGTGCGGCAGGACCCGTCGAGCACGGCGAGGAATGCACGTTCGGCCGCGACCGCGCTCAAGGTCGCGGCATCGTTGACGCGATCGACGAGCGCCCGCGTCGTGTCATCGCGCGCACGCGTCTCGAGCCCGATCGCGCCTTGGCCCACGGCCGGCAGGAAGTCGTCGGTTTCGAGCACGGAGCTCGCCACGTCGGTGAGACCGAGACGCTTCAATCCCGCCATGGCGAGCAGCGTCGCATCGACGACGCCGTCCTCGAGCTTGCGCAAGCGCGTCTGCACGTTGCCGCGGAACGAAACGACATCGAGATCGGGCCGCTTTCTCTTCACCATCGCCTGCCGCCGCAGCGACGCCGTCCCGACCACCGCGCCTGACGGCAGATCGAGCAGCCGCTGGACACTGCGGCCGATGAACGCGTCGCGCACGTCTTCGCGCGGCAAGGTCGCGGCCAGCACCAGACCGTCGGGCAGCACCGTCGGCAGGTCCTTTACCGAATGCACCGCGACGTCGATCGCGCCGTCGAGCAGCGCCTGCTCGATCTCCTTGGTGAACAGGCCTTTGCCGCCGATCTCGGTCAGCGGCCGGTCCTGCACGGCATCGCCGGTGGTGCGGATGACGTGAATCTCGATCGACTGCGGATCCAGTTCGTTCGCCAGCGCCAGCCGGTCGCGCACCTCGCGCGCCTGCGCCAGCGCGAGCGGACTGCCGCGCGTGCCGATGCGGAGTGCGGCCGAGGATTGCGCCATTGGACCTCGCAGTGCTACCCCGGTCCGGAACCGGAGCGGGCGCGATCATAGGGACCGCGTCCGGCACGCGAAAGCAAGGCCTACGCGGCGCATGATCCGGCGAAGTGCAGGCGGTTCGCCGGGAAGATCATGCGCCGGTTCATTAAATTTGAGCCCGATCCTACGCAAAACCGGGTCCCACTTTTGCGGATCGCACTCTAAGGAAATTTCATGGTTGTGCTCGGGATCGAGACGACCTGCGACGAAACCTCGGCGGCGCTCGTCGAACACCGCGACGGGCGCGGCAAGATTCTCTCGAACGTGGTCCTCTCGCAGATCGCAGATCACGCGGCCTTCGGCGGCGTCGTGCCGGAGATCGCGGCGCGCGCGCATGTCGAAGCGCTCGACGCCATCATCGCCCGGGCGATGAGCGACGCCGGGCGCCGGTTCCAGGATCTCGACGGCGTCGCGGCAGCAGCCGGCCCCGGACTGATCGGCGGCGTCATCGTCGGCCTCACGACCGCCAAGGCGATCGCGCTCGTGACCGGCAAGCCCCTGATGGCGGTGAACCATCTCGAGGCGCATGCGCTCACAGCCCGCCTGACCGGCAACGTGCCGTTTCCCTTCTGCCTGTTCCTCGCCTCGGGCGGCCACACCCAGATCGTCGCGGTGCGCGGCGTCGGCGACTATGTCCGGCTCGGAACCACCATCGACGATGCGATCGGCGAGGCGTTCGACAAGACCGCGAAGCTGCTCGGCCTCGGCTACCCGGGCGGCCCGCAGGTCGAACGCGAGGCGCGCGACGGCGATCCGGAGCGCTTCGCGCTGCCGCGCCCGCTGATCGGCCGGCCGGAGCCGGATTTTTCGCTCTCGGGCCTCAAGACCGCGCTGCGTCTCGAGGCGGAGCGCATCGCGCCGCTGTCCGACCGCGACGTGCAGGATTTGTGCGCCTCGTTCCAGCAGGCGGTGGTCGACGTGGTGCTCGATCGTCTGCGCGCCGGCCTGACGATCTTCCGCGAACGTTTCGGCAAGCCGACCGCGCTCGTCGCGGCCGGGGGCGTCGCGGCCAACCAGGCGATGCGCAAGGCGCTGCACCGTGCGGCGTTCGACGGCGGCACCGTCCTGGTCGTTCCGCCGCCCGAACTCTGCACCGACAACGGCGCGATGATTGCCTGGGCGGGCGCCGAACGGCTGGCGCTCGGCCTCACCGATCCGCTCGATACCAGTCCGCGGGCGCGCTGGCGTCTCGAGGACACCGCCAAGCCGCCGTCGAAGGATGCTCCGGCGGCCGCGCAACCCGCACGCTCGTGACGATGACGTTCGATCGCATCACCATCTTGGGGGCGGGCGCCTGGGGAGTGGCGTTGGCGAACGTGGTGGCGCGCGCGGGCCGCCAGGTGACGGTGTGCGCACGCAATGATACCGCC
>CAYVBN010000660.1:0-22415 GCA_964449645.1 uncultured Hyphomicrobiales bacterium | reverse complement strand
GACAGATCGTGCAGAACGCAGATGACGATTTTCCCGTCTGCCGCGAGATCGCGGATCATGCTCATCACCGTGACCTGATGGCGGAGGTCGAGCGCGCTGGTTGGCTCGTCCAGGAGCAACACGACCGGATCGCAGACGAGGGATTGCGCCAGTCCGCAGAGCTGGCGTTGGCCGCCCGACAGGTGGGCGAGCGGCTCCAGCGCGATGTCGACGATGCCAAGGCGGTCGAGCACCGCGACGGAGCGGTCGCGCGCCGTTGCGCCGTCGATTGCCTCACCACGTCGCGTCACGCGCAGCGCCGCGATGACGCTTTCCAGGACCGTCAGCGATGAGCGATCCGGCAGCGTTTGCGGCATATAAGAAACCAGCTCCGCTCTCTCCGCAGCCGTCATGTCGAGGAGGTTCGACCCTCGCAACTCGGCCGAACCGCGCGCCGGCAGCAATCCCGCCAGGGCCCGCAGGAGAGTGGTCTTGCCGGCGGCGTTCGGCCCGACCAGCGCGGTGACCCGTCCGGCCTCGATCGGGTCCAGCGTCAGGCCGTCGATCACGGTCCGGCCGCGATAGCCCGTCGACAATCCTGCAATGTGCAGGTCTGAAGCGGCGGTATGCATCAGGTTATCCTTCGCGGCCGAAGGATCAGCGAGAAGAACACGGGCAGGCCGACCAGGGCGGTGACGATGCCAATCGGAATCAGCACACCAGGAATGATCGCCTTGCTCGCCACGGACGCGAGCGACATGATCGCAGCCCCCATCAGGGCACTCGCCGGCAACAAGAACCTGTGATCCTCGCCAATCAGCAGGCGGGCGATATGCGGACCCGCGAGGCCGACAAAGCCGATGGTCCCCACGAAAGCCATTGCCGCCGCGGTCAGAGTACTCACTCTCAGCAGCGACATGAAACGAAGCCGGTCGACGTTGACGCCCGCGCTTCGTGCCCGATCTTCGCCCAGCCGCAGCGCGGTGAGCGGCCAGCTTGCCGCCAACGAGAACGGTGCAATGACGGCCACCACGAGTCCCAGCACCTGCACTTTTTGCCAATTGGCGCGCGCCAGGCTTCCCATGATCCAGAAGACGAGCTGCTGCAACGCCTGCTGACTGGCGACGAACTGCAGGAGCGCCGTGAGCGCGTTGAACGTGAAGAACAACGCGATGCCGCAGAGCACCAGCGTGTCGATGCTCGCGCCCCGCACGCGTGCCACTGCCTGGAGCAGGATCACCGAAGCGAATGCAAAAATGAACGCGTTCGCGGAAACGATCCAGTTCTGCGAGATGCCGGGAAGCCCGGCTCCGACGATAATGGCGAGCGCTGCACCGAAAGCCGCCGCCGAGGAGACCCCGAGCGTGAACGGGCTGGCCAGGGGATTGTTGAGGATGGTCTGCATCTCGGCACCCGCGAGTGCGAGCGCGATCCCCACCAGCGCGGCGAGACAGGCCTGCGGCAATCTCACCTGCCAGACGATCGAGACCGCCGCCTGAGGCGCTTTCGCCCCATGGAACAACGCTTCCAGAGCCTGGACGGTGCTGATATCCGACGGTCCGGTCGCAAGATCGAGCAGAAATGCCGCCACTGCCACGATGCCGAGCGCGATCAGGATCGCGACGCGCCAGCGCATCAATGCGTCGTAACCCGCAGCCGCGCGGGCCACGGCCGCCGTCGTCGGGCTTGACGGATTCCCGGTCAACGACACCTCCGATCGATCGTATGGATTGCCATGACCGTTACGGCAGGTCGGTCAGATAAGTGCCCTGGAAAGGAACAGTGAGAAACTGCCTGTTGATCTGTGCAAGCGTTCTTGTGGGATCCAGGTCCGCGAAGAGGGGAGGATTGATCCATTTCGCGAGCGCCTCGGTGGCGACGAGGTTGAGCGGCGTTGTCATGAGATTGTGAAACAGGCCGTGCACGCGGTGCTCGCGGACGGCCCTGATCGTGGAAAATCCCGGACGTGCGACAAGCGCGGCGAGCCGTGATTGGATCGTCGCGAGGTCATATCCCGGCCCGATCACGAGACCGCCGGTTGCCGCCAGATGCGATCCGCCGGTCGCGACATAAATCTCCGGGTCCTTCGCGATCACGTATTCGAGCGAGAGATGTCCCGTCGGCCCCGGAATGACGTCGGCGGAGATGCTGGCGCCGCCCGCGAAGGCGATGTATTCGCCGAAGTTCTTCTTGCCCGGCGAAAAGCAGCATTCGGCCATGCCGGCATGCGCCTCGACCAGAATGCTTGGAGCCGGTCCGTGGCGATCGCGCAGCCGTGCCGCGATATCGTTCATGTGCGTTTGGTAGAAATCAATGAAGGCGGACGCCTGCGCATCTCGCCCCAACACGTGGCCGAGGATCCGCATGCTCGGCAACGTGTTCTTGAACGGATCGACGAAGAAATCGGTGATGACGATGGGTATGCCGGCGGCTTCCAACCGCTGGGCAATGTCATTGGAATGACCGCCGGGCGCAAATCCCAGGCCGAGCACCGCGACATCCGGCCTGATGGCGATGGCCCGCTCGATCGAAAACGAGCCGTCGGTGCCCATGCCGAGCACCGGCACCGCGTCGATCGACGGAAACTTGCTCCGATAAAGGTCGTAGGTTTCCTTGTCGTTGCGCCGCATGTCGCCGAGCCAGCCGGCGAGCACGCCGACCGGGTTGTCATGGATCAACGAGACGGCAACCATCTGCCGGCCTTCCGCGAGCAGGATGCGGGTCGCCGGACGCGGCAACGAGATGTCCCGGCCGGTTATGTCCTTGAATGCGATCGGCCCCTCGGCGTGCGCTGGCATCAACGCGAGGCAAAGCACCAACTCGACAATCGCCACGGCGAGGAGGGAAGGCCTTTTCATGGCTGGCCTGGCCGCAGCGCGAAACGAAGGGCACGTCCGATCGCCGGCAGCAGGACAGAGCTGTGGTTCTCGTCTTCAAATCGCTTGAACGTGACCTGGACGGAGGGCTTGGCGGACAGCGAACGCGCCAGTTCGGTTGCGTTTTCTACCATTCGGTTTCGCTTCACCCAGTCGGACTTTGCCGCCCCGGCAGGACTCTGGCCTTCAGGGTCGCGCGCCCGGTCCTCGCGATCGCCCACGGTGATCAGCAGGTCGAGTGGCCGCACCGGCGGAGGACCTGCCATGAACGCGTCACGCGCCGAGAGGACAAAGCAATCGCCGAACCAGATCGAGGGACTGGCTGCGACATAGCTCCGGAACGTGCCGGGTCGGGTGAACAGCGCATAGAGGACGAAGAGTCCGCCGAAAGAGTGGCCGAAGATTCCCTGGCGTGCGGGGTCGACCGCGAATTCCCGGGTGATGGCGGGTTTCAGCTCATGCTCGAGAAAATCCAGGAAACCCTCCGCGCCGCCGGTTTGCGGCCACATCGAGCCGTCGGGGCGGGGCGGCAAAACTTCCGGCACGACCGCAGGCGTATAGTCGTAGGTGCGCCGCTCGGAATCGAGATAGTCGTCGATCGGGTAGCCAACGCCGACGACAATCGCCGGCGCGACGCCGGTGACGTCCGGCCGGCGCGACTGCAGCGCCACGCCGACCGCAGCGCTGGGGAAGGTTGCGTTGCCGTCGAGCAGATAGAGGACCGGGTAACCGGAGGGGCCCGGTTGGCCGGACGGTTTGGAGACGAATATGCGATACTCCCGCCCGCTGTGGGAGCGCACGTCCCGCATTTCGGTTCGGGCAATCAACCCATCGGCCATTCCGTGACGCCTTCAATCGGATCGCGCGGTCACCACTGAAACCGGGCCGAGGCGAGATAGGTCCGGCCCGCACCGTAGAAGCATTGCGTATTGGACGCGCAAGCCGACACGTAGTCCTTGTCGAACAGATTGTTGACGTTGAAGGCAACCTTCCACCCTTTGAACTGGGCGCCAAGGCCGGAAAGGTCGTAGTGGACGGCCAAATCCATCAGCGTGTAGGCGGGAACGACCATCGCGGCGGAATTGATGTTGTCGCCGAATGACGACCCGACGTAACGGACGCCGCCGCCGAATCCGAAACCGAGCAACGCTCCCTGCTGGAAGGTGTAGTCGGCCCACAGACCGGCGGTGTGCGCGGGCGCCCCGACCGGCACCTTGCCCAGCAACGGAACGCCGCTGACGATCTGCGGGCTCTGTGTAATGTGGATGTCGGTGTAGGAATACGAAGCGACGATATCGAGACCGGCGACCGGCGTGACCTTGCCGCTGACCTCGACGCCCCGCGATTCCACCTCGCCGGCCTGCAACTGGCAGAAATTCGCCGCAGCGGTGCATAGCGCCGTCGCGGGATGCGCGCTGTCCTGCATCAGCACGTTCTGCTGGTGGATATCGAACAGAGATACCATGAAGAAGCCGTTGAACCACGCCGGCTGATACTTGATGCCCCCTTCGATCTGATTGCCGGTGGTCGGAACGAAAGCCGCACCCGTATAGGTCGTGCCCAGGGTCGGCTCGAATGACGTCGAATAGCTCACATAGGGCGCCAAGCCGTTGTCGAAGAGGTAGGTGGCGCCAGCCCGCCAGGTCCAGGCAGAATCGTCCGGCTTGGCAACGCCGCTGAGCGCGCCCGACACAAGCGACCTGGATTGGGTCGATTGTTTCGACTGGTCGTTACGCACGCCGATCACGATCGCCAGCCGGTCCAGCCGGATTTGATCCTGCGCGTAGACGCCGAGCTGGCTTTTGTCCTGATCGGTCGAGTAGAGCAGCGCCGGGGCGGCAATGGCGCCGTAGTTGGGATTTAGATAATTGACGTTCGGGACCGGGCCGCCGGGACCGCCCAAGTTGTTGGACAGGGCATTTCCCGTGGTCCACTGATAGTCCACGCCGATCAGAGCGGTATGTTTGAGCACGCCGGTGTTGAACTTCGCCTGGGCCTGGTTGTCGATGGCCAGCGCGTCGAGCTGTTCGACGTAATGCGTGGAGGTCCGGAACATGCAGAGATTGGCTATGCCGCCGCAGCTCGCAGCCGGCGCGAAGCCGATCGGATTGGGGCCGCCCGACGACACCGACACCGCCTGGAAGTCGGTATCGAGATGCATGTAGCGGAAATTCTGCCGCACCGTCCAAATGTCGCCGAAGCGGTGCTCGAATTCGTAGCCGATTGTCGACTGCTTGCGATCGTATGTGTTGTAGTCCGGATGGCCCGCGAAAAAGTTCCGTGGGATCTGCCCGTTCGGGTTCTGTTGCAGCGTCCCCAGGGCCGGCAGCCAGTTCGGCTGGAAGCTGAAGGGATCGTGATCGTAGCTCGCACGCACCGTCAACGTCGTGTCGAGGTCGGGCCGCCACGTGAAAGAGGGCGCGATGAGCTGGCGTTCCGTCTTCGTATAATCGACTTCGTTCTCTCCGTATCGGCCGAGGCCGATGATGCGATAGAGAAGCTGGCCATTCTTATCGACCGGCCCCGACAGGTCGAAGCCGCCTTCGATCCGATTGTGATCGCCGAAGCGCGTGAAGATCTCGTGGAAGGGAACCTCGGTCGGACTCTTGGAGACGAGATTGACGAGGCCGCCGGGATTGTTCTGGCCATACAGGATGGACGCCGGACCGCGAAGGATTTCGACGCGTTCCAGCAGATATGGATCGATCGAAGGATTGGCATAGTTGACGCCGCGCGGCAGCCGCAGCCCGTCCCAGAACTGCAGGTAATTCGCGGTCGGTCCGAAGCCGCCGAAGCCTCGGATGAACACATTGTCAAATCGATCGCCGATCCGCGTTTCGGAGAGGACGCCCGGCTCGTAGCGCAGGGCTTCCGCGACGGTACGGGCGCCTTGCGCCTGGATTTGGTCCTGCGTGACGACGCTGATCGACTGTGGCGTTTCGATCAGCGATGTGTCCGTCTTGGTGCCCGTCAGGCTGCGATGCGCGACGTAACCCTGAACGTGCCCCTTGGGGGATTCCACCGGCGCCGACGGAGGCTGTGCCTGAACGTGTGCCGGCTGCGGCCTGACTGTGGCGCCGCTTTGAGGTGACGCGCGCCTGCGAACGGCGCGTTTCGGCGTGCGCTTGACCGTCGGGGCATCGATCGTCACCGGGGGCAGCGGCAACGCCCCCGGCTGCTGTGCCGTGGACGGCACTGCGGAAACTGAAAGAACAAGAGACCCGAGACCGGCCGCCGCGAGGGGGCGCGCCCACAACATCCGTGATTCCATCATATAGCCCACCATCAGCCGCGCTTGCGCACGGGCCAATACCCACGCCGGCATTGTCCCGTCAGGGCCGCGGGTGACAACCGGAAGGGCCTTCGATGGAGCGACTCATATCTTCGCTGCAGTTTAGCGGGGTTCGAAGCAGCGGCGGCCGCTTGTGACGCGTGCGGTCAATTCAGCTCGCTTGGAGAGATTCCAAACCGCTTGCGGAAGATCGTCGTGAAATGGGATGCCCCGTATCCGACGTGGAATGCGGCTTCCGACACGCTCTTCTCGCCGCCGGCCAGCAACTTGTAGGCAACCTCCAGCCGGTACTCTTGCAAAAAGCCAAAAACCGTCGTGCCGAACACGCGCCGGAATCCCAGGTTGAGCTTGCGGACGTTGAGGCCGACCTCGCGCGCCAATGCGTTGAGCGAGGGCGGCTTTTGCATCGCGGCGACGAGGAGATCGCGCGCCCGATGTATCTTTTCGATGTCGTGCGACGAGAGGCTGTGCGGCTTCACGGTCGCGGCTTCCGCGACGCATTGCGCGACGGTCAGCGCCGCCAATTGCAGCGCCTTGCCGCCCAGATAAAGACCACGCTCGGGGCCCGAGACCGGACAGTTCATCAATTGGCGCGCCAGGGATTGCTGCACATTGCCGGCCGAGGAGGTCAGAAAGACGGTGCTCCCGCGCGTCGACGTCTGCTTGTCGTCCCTGCAGGCACCATCCAGCATGGCGCCCAGTTTCCCGTCGCAAATTTCATCATCCATTTGAATGAGGGCGTAGCGCACGGGGATTCCGGGCGAATAGACCTGATCGCGTGGCGTCTCCTTCGTGCTTCTGATGACGAGGGAGGCGGGGCCGCAGATTTCGCTGGCGGGAGCGTTGCCGATCTTTATCTGCATCCGCCCACTCAGCAACACCACGACCTTCACGCCGGCTTTCAAGGCTGTGTTGACCCGAACGGGCGCATCGAAACTGTTGGTGCCAGCCGATACGGTCAGTGCTCCATTGAACAAGCTGAAGCGTTCGTTCATGCGCGCGCGCCCTGGCTGCCTCCGGGCGCAATATAGAACGACAATCCACAAACGCAGCAAGGACAATGATTTAGATGTGTTCTATTCAAAGGCCGATCTGGAAAATAGTGGAAGCCGCCGAACCGCAGTACGGGTTTGCGGGCATAGTCGTTCTTGCACAAATCGTTTTGCTGTCTCTCTCGACTTCGACGAGTTTGAATCTATGCCGTCTTGACTGAGGCGAAGCTGCGAATACCGAATGTCTTGGTTGCTTCGCCGGGTCGCTCTCTCGGCGGTCCGTGGCCTGCGAGCTCACGAAACCTGCAGCCGCGCGGCAAGGCTGACGATCAACGCATGTTCGGATTCCGGGAGCGGCCCCGTGCTGGCCGGGAGCGCTCCCCGCTGGTGCCGACCAAGGATGATCCCGCCCTTCCTAGGGAATGTTGCACCGAATATAAGGTCTTCCTGGAGCACGAGAAAATCGATCAGCCCTCAGTATTCGGAGCACAATATCGAGAGCGAGCAGAAAGGCTTGGCGGGTCGTTAACATTGGGCGGCGCGGCTGAACGAAGCCGTTCGCGTTTTCGAAGGCCGAATACTTGCCCTGCTGCGGATGAAGGGCCACGATTAGCTCACGCTGTCTCACATCAACCTGACTCATAACCTTGACGAGAGCAGGACCCGACTGACGGAGCTGGCGCGCCGGGCCGCCACTCAAGAAAACACAACAGGTAAACACAAAAAGATAAGGTGGCACGCCGCCGGATGGACGGACGCTGAATGGTCCGTTCTTCACCTTGGAGTGCAATTTCACACTCAGAAAACAGCGTGATCACCAGCCCCGCGCTGCATAACCGCTGTGACTGTTCTTTAGTAGACGCGCCGGCTTCTCGCAGCCATCATTACGACTGCAAGCTCGGAAGCTTTATGCCTCCGAGGAAATGGTGGACTTGCCGTGCGCCGGAGTCCGCATGAGTCATTTCGCGCTCGTCACCCTGCATCTGTTTGCCGCGATCATGTTCGTTGGCACCGTCTTCTTCGAGGTGCTGATTCTCGAGGGCATTCGCAAGCCGGTCGGACGCGAGACCATGCGTACGATCGAGCTTGCCATCGCGCGGCGCGCGCGACGCCTGATGCCGTTCGTCATGCTGGTGCTTTATGGCGCAGGGATCAGCATGGCCTGGGAGTACCGCAGCGTCCTCGCCCATCCCTTTGCCAGCAACTTCGCGCTGCTGCTCTGGATCAAGATCGTTCTGGCGCTCAGCGTTCTGGCGCACTTCATCACGGCCATGACGCTAAGCGGTACCGGCAAGCTCAGGTCACGGCATTTTCAGATCATCCACCTCAGTGTGTTTTGCCACGTCGTCTTGATTGTGTTCCTGGCGAAAGCCATGTTCTACTTTTAATTGGCAGCGGTTGATGACCGGCACCCCACGGCGCCGGGCCGGCCCGCAAATGCCTTGGGCATATCGACCGGTTGCGCCTTAGCGCGCCAGGATCTCCACCAAGCCGCCGCTTTTCTCGACAAATGTCACAATTTCGTCGACCCCTTCACCCGTCCGCATGTTGGTGAACACGAACGGCCGTTCGGCGCGCATCTTGTGTGCGTCCCGTTTCATGACTTCGAGCGAAGCGCCGACGTAGGGCGCGAGGTCGATCTTGTTGATGACGAGGAGATCGGAACGGGTGATGCCGGGCCCGCCCTTGGAGGGAATTTTCTCGCCGGCGGCGACGTCGATGACATAGATGGTCAGGTCCGCAAGCTCCGGCGAGAACATGGCGGCGAGATTGTCGCCACCCGATTCCACCAACACGAGATCGAGACGCGGAAATTTCCGATTCATCTCGGCGATTGCCGCGAGATTGGCCGAGGCGTCTTCGCGGATCGCCGTATGCGGGCAGCCGCCGGTCTCGACCCCGGCGATGCGTTCGGGCGCGAGCGCACCCGAGCGCACCAAGTATTCGGCATCCCACTTGGTATAAATGTCATTGGTAATGGCGGCGATGTCGTACCGCGTGCGCAGGCGCTTGCACAGCGTATCCATCAACGCGGTTTTCCCTGAGCCGACCGGCCCGCCGATGCCGACGCGCAAGGGTCCGTTGGGGCCGTTCATGAGACGTCTCCGATTTCAGCTTCGGAACAGGCGCGTGTACTGCGTTTCATGTCGAAGGCTCGCGAGGTCCGCGCGAAAAGCGGCGCCGCCGATCTCATCGAGCGAACAGGCAAGTGCGTGCGTGCCTGCATCGGCGATCGCGGGCTCCAGCGCCGCAAGCGTTCTTTGCCCGTCCGTTTGCCCGAGCGGCACCAACCGCACGGCCGCTGACACGTAATTGGCGGCGACGGCGTGCAAGAAGCCCGTCAGGGTCGCCTCGAGCGCGATGCCGTGGCCAGCGGCTGCAGTGCCGACGGTGACCGGGTAGGCGAGGGGCCCGTCCCACGCGGCGGCGAGCCGATCGAGCGCGGCGCACGGCCATGCGGCACGCGTGGCGGCGGCGAAGGCCTGCCCCTGCGCGGTCGTCTCGAGGAAACGCTCCCGGCTCGGCGCAAACGCCGCGGCGAGCTCAGCGATGTCGCGGAGCGCAACGCCGTCGTCCCGTGCCGTCGCCCGATGGGCATGGACCAGCAACACCGCGTCGCAGAAAACCCCGCCTTTGCAGATGATGGCCGTCAGCCAGTCGCGCAGCGATGCCGCGTCATGAATGTCGCCGGCTTCGACCGCCCATTCGAGGCCGCCCGAATATGAGAAGGACCCGACCGGATAAGCAGGCGAGAACCAGGCCATGAGCCGATAAAGGCCCGCTTGTCCGGGGTCTCCGGCGGGCACGATCGGTTGGGGATCAAGAATCATGGCTACGGCTATGGTGCGCATAGGCGCCCGGTTCGGGATCGAAGGGGGCCTCGATGGCGATCACGCGGGCGCCAAGTCCTTCCAGCATGACGGCCAGCACATGGTCGTGGCGGATGCGCAGCCCGTCACCGACAAACTGCACGTCAGCGTGACGGTTGCCGAGATGCCAGGCGAGGCGGGCGAGCGCGGCTGGGTCAGCCGCCTCGATTTCGAGCAGCGGTTCGGACTTGCCGGCCACGGCGACGATTGCGCCGTCGTCGAGCACCAGCCCGTCGCCCTCCCGCAGGGCGGTCGCGCGTGGCAGGTCGAGCAGGAACCGCGTTCCGTGCTCGCCGACCAGGACGAGGCGGCGCCGATGACGCGTGTCGAAATCGAGCACCACGCGATCGATCGCGCCGGCAGCACTCCAGTGCCCGGCAGGTTTGACGGCTGCTGCACGTTTCATGGACGGTTTTCCGCGTCGATCGCCCGACCGTTCAGAACAGAAAATAACGCTGCGCCAGCGGCAGAATCTCGGCCGGCGCGCAGACGAGCAGTTCACCATCCGCCCTGACGTCGTAGGTCTCCGGATCGACCTCGATCACGGGCGTCGCAGAATTGTGGATCATGCTCTTCTTCGAGATGCCGCCGCGCGTGTTCTCGACGGCGACCAGTGTCTTGGCGGTCCCGAGTTTCCCGGCGAGGCCGGCCGCGATCGCGGCCTGCGAGGTGAACACGACCGAGCTCGCCGTGAGCGATCGGCCATAGGCCGCAAACATCGGGCGGTAGTGCACGGGCTGTGGGGTGGGGATCGACGCATTCGCATCACCCATCGGTGCCGCGACGATCGCGCCGCCTTTGAGGATCAGGTCGGGCTTGGCGCCGAAGAAGGCGGGTGACCACAGCACGAGATCGGCGAGCTTGCCCGGTTCGACCGAACCGATGAGATTCGAGACGCCATGGGCGACCGCGGGATTGATCGTGTATTTCGCCACGTAGCGCTTGACCCGGAGATTGTCGGTATCTCCTGTTTCCTCGCGAAGCCGGCCGCGCTGCACCTTCATTTTGTGCGCCGTCTGCCAGGTGCGGATGATCACCTCGCCGACGCGGCCCATGGCCTGACTGTCCGACGACATCATGGAGAGCGCGCCGATGTCGTGCAGGATGTCCTCGGCCGCGATCGTCTCCTTGCGGATGCGGCTCTCCGCGAAGGCGAGATCCTCGGCGATCGCCGGATCGAGATGATGGCACACCATCAGCATGTCGAGGTGTTCGTCGATCGTATTGCGGGTGAACGGCCGCGTCGGATTTGTCGAGGATGGCAGCACGTTGGCGAGTCCCGCGACCTTGATGATGTCCGGAGCGTGGCCCCCGCCGGCGCCTTCGGTGTGGAAAGCGTGAATGGTGCGGCCCTTGAAGGCTTTGATCGTATCCTCGACGAAGCCAGATTCGTTGAGCGTGTCGGTGTGAATCATCACCTGGACATCGTGATCGTCCGCGACCGACAGGCAGGTATCGATCGCGGCCGGTGTCGTTCCCCAGTCTTCGTGCAGCTTGAGGGCGCAGGCGCCCCCTTCGATCATCTCTTCGAGCGCCTCCGGCCGGGAGGCGTTGCCCTTGCCGGCAAAGCCGAGATTGACCGGCAACGCGTCGGCTGCCTGGATCATCCGGGCGATATGCCAGGGACCCGGCGTGCAGGTCGTCGCGTTGGTGCCGGTCGCCGGCCCGGTTCCTCCGCCCAGCATCGAGGTGATGCCGGACATGAGCGCTTCCTCGACCTGCTGCGGGCAGATGAAGTGAATATGGGTATCGAAGCCGCCGGCGGTGAGGATCTTGCCTTCGCCGGCAATGGCCTCGGTGCCCGGCCCGATGATGATGTCGACGCCCGGCTGGACGTCCGGATTGCCGGCCTTGCCGATCGCGGCGATCCGTCCATCCTTGATGCCGACGTCCGCCTTCACGATCCCCCAATGGTCGAGGATGAGCGCGTTGGTGATGACGGTATCGACCGCGCCCTGGCGGTTGGTGAGCTGACTCTGTCCCATGCCATCGCGGATCACCTTGCCGCCGCCGAACTTCACATCCTCGCCGTAGATGGTGAAGTCCTTCTCGACCTCGATGATCAGATCGGTGTCGGCGAGGCGCAGACGATCGCCGACCGTCGGACCGAACATGTCCGCATAGGCGCGGCGCTGCATTGTCGTCGTCATGACCGGTCCTCAGAGCTCCCCCATCACGTCTTGTCTGAAGCCGTAGACGGCGCGCCGGCCGGCGAACGCGACCAGCGTGACCTCGCGCGTCTGCCCCGGCTCGAAACGCACGGCGGTCCCGGCCGGAATGGCGAGCCGCATGCCGCGCGCCCGCCGACGTTCGAATATCAGGGCCGGATTGGTCTCGAAGAAATGGTAGTGGGAGCCGACCTGGATCGGGCGATCTCCCGAATTTGTGACACTGAGCGTGATCGTTTTGCGGCCGGCGTTGAGAATGATCTCGCCATCCTGGATGAACATTTCGCCCGGAATCATGCGATTCTCCGCATCGAGAGAAGTTGCGTTCAGCGGATCGGGTGGTGAACGGTGACGAGCTTGGTTCCGTCCGGAAAGGTCGCCTCCACCTGAACTTCCTCGATCATCTCGGCGATCCCTTCCATGACCTGAGAACGCGTGAGGACGCGGGCCCCGGCCTCCATCAGGTCGGCCACGGTCTTTCCGTCGCGCGCGCCCTCGACGATGAAGTCGGAAATGAGCGCGATCGATTCCGGATGGTTGAGCTTGACGCCGCGCTCGAGTCGCCGACGCGCGACGGAAGCCGCCATGGCGATCAGAAGCTTGTCCTTTTCACGGGGCGTGAGATGCATCGCAGGTCCCTCGATCAGGTCAGCCACGCGCGTGGCAAGGCGGTTCCGCGCAACGCCGTCACCACGGCGGCGAGGTCGTGGCGCAGCGCCGCTCCGTCGTGTGCGCAGATGCGCACGACGGCCATCCCGTTCCACGCGGACGCACCGACTTCGCCGCGCAACCCCTCGAGCGCGCGCACGCGTTCAACGGCGGAGTCGTCCCCGGGGACGACGAGGACATTCGCCACCGCTATTCCGCCAGCCGCTATCGCCGGCATGTCCAGGCTGTCGGCGATTGCGCCCTCGAGCCAAGTCGTTTCCGCGTGCAAAAGCCTTCCACCACGCCGGATGCGCCAGCGGTCGAACAGAAGGCCTTGGCGCACCGTCTCGCCCATCCCGGTTCGGCCGAAGACCATCCCTTCAGCGAGAAGGAGGTGTGCATCGTCCGCGAGCGTGACGTCGATATGCCGTCTCAGACGCGCCCGGTCGAAGAGGATTGTTTCCTGCGGCAGCCACGCAAGATTTGCGCCGGCGGTGACATGCAGTGCGACCCGCACCGACGAGTCCGGTCCGTTGCTGCGATAGATCTTTTCGGCGGCCGCCGAGGTGACGACCACCGCGGCATTCTCGCCGACGGTGAGTTCGACCGAGAATCGATCGCCGCCCGCAATACCGCCCGCCGTGTTTACGAGAACCGCATCGAGCACCGGGCCTGGGTTGCCGGGGAAGCGGACGCGCAACGAGCCCTCTTCATGCAGCCGGCCCGGCCGCGTCAGTCCGTTGATCGAACAGGCAGCAAGCGCGACGGTGCCGACGGCACGGTTCCTTGCCTGAAGTTCTGCGAGCGATTTCGCCACGTTTACGGGAGCCAGTTCGACCTCGGCCGCAATCATCGGCTTACAGGCTCATGGTGCGCTTGAGGGCGTCGTCGTCGACGTCCTCGCGGCTGCAGGCGTAGACCACCTGGCCGCGGTCCATGACCAGGAAACGGTCGCCGAGCTCGCGGGCGAAATCGAGGTATTGCTCGACAAGCACGATGGCGATGCCGCCGAGATTGCGCAGGTAGGCGATCGCGCGCCCGATGTCCTTGATGATGGAGGGCTGGATGCCCTCGGTCGGCTCGTCGAGCAGGAGCAGCCGCGGCCGCATCACCAGGGCGCGTCCGATCGCAAGCTGCTGCTGCTGGCCGCCCGACAGGTCGCCGCCGCGACGCCGCAGCATCTGGGCGAGAACGGGAAACAGGGAGTAAACGTCATCCGGGATGCTGCGCTCCGCACGTTTGAGCGGTGCGAAGCCGGTCTTGAGGTTTTCCTCGACGCTCAGCAGGGGAAAAATCTCGCGTCCCTGCGGAACGTAGGCGATGCCGCGCCGGGCCCGCTCGAACGGCCGCAAATGCGAGATGTCCTGTCCTTCCCAGCGGATCGAGCCGCGGCTCACCGGATGCAAGCCGACGAGGGCGCGCAGAAGGCTCGTCTTGCCGACCCCATTGCGCCCGAGCACGCAGGTCACTTGTCCGGGCTCGGCGAGGAGCGACACCGCGCGCAGCGCCTGGGCCGCGCCATAGTGGAGGTCGATCGCGTGCATCTCGAGCATGGCTAGCGGCCCAGATAGATGTCGATCACGCGCTCGTCGGCGGAGACCTGGTCGATCGAGCCTTCGGCAATGGCCGTTCCTTCGTGAAGCACCGTCACCTTCACGCCGAGCGCACGCACGAACGTCATGTCGTGCTCCACGACGATGACCGACTTGTTGCGATTGATTTCCCTGAGCAGCTCGGCAGTCTGCTGGGTTTCATGGTCGGTGAGGCCGGCGACCGGCTCGTCGACGAGGAGGAGCTTGGGATCCTGCGCCAGCAGCATGCCGATCTCGAGCCATTGCTTCTGGCCGTGCGACAACGTGCCGGCTGGCCTCCCGCGGACCGCATCGAGGCGGATCGTCGCCAGGATGCGGTCGAGACGATCGCGCTCCTCCGCACTCTCGCGCCAGAGCAGAGCGAAACGCGCGCGGCGCTCCCCTTTCAGCGCGAGGCGCAGATTGTCTTCGACCGAGTGTATGTCGAAGACGGTCGGTTTCTGAAACTTACGGCCGATTCCAAGCTCGGCAATCTCGCTCTCGTCGAGCCGCGTGAGATCGACCCCGCCGTCGAACAGAACGTCGCCCGCGTCGGGGCGCGTCTTGCCGGTGATGACGTCCATCATGGTCGTCTTGCCGGCGCCGTTCGGGCCGATGATGGCCCGCATCTCGCCGGCCGCCACCGTGAGCGAAAGGTTGTTGAGGGCGCGAAAGCCATCGAACGAGACAGTGACGCCATCGAGATAGAGAAGCGAGTTGATGACGGCCGTTTCCATTCAGCCTCCTTGCCCGGCGGGATCCGGGGAGGCGGCAGGAGCGATCGCCTCCGCGGCCCGCGTCCGCCGCTTGAGAAGCGGAGCGCCGATGCCTTGCCAGGCCGCGATCATGCCAACGATTCCGCGCGGCAGCAGCAAGGTAACGGCAACGAACAAGCTGCCGAGCACGAACAGCCAGTAGGGGGCGAGCGGACCGCTGGTGAAGATGGTCTTGCAGTAATTGACGACGACGGCCCCGACCACGGCCCCCAGGAGCGTCCCGCGGCCACCCACGGCAACCCAGATCACCGCCTCGATCGAATTGCCGGGCGCGAACTCGCTCGGGTTGATGATGCCGACCTGCGGCACATAGAGCGCGCCCGCCACCCCCGCCATGGAAGCCGATAGCGTGAAGACGAGGAGCTTGTAGGACTCGACCCGATAGCCGAGGAAGCGCACGCGTGCCTCGGCGTCACGGATCGCGATCAGGACGCTGCCGAACTTCGACGTCGTGACGAAGCGGCAGACGACGAACCCGAGCCCGAGGGCAACGCAGGAGAGGGCGAACAGCGCAGCCCGGGTGCCGGCCGCCTGCACGTTGAAACCGAGAATGTCCTTGAAGTCGGTCAGGCCATTGTTGCCGCCGAAGCCGAAATTGTTGCGGAAGAACCCGAGCATCAGCGCATAGGTCATGGCCTGGGTAATGATCGACAGGTAGACGCCGGTCACGCGGCTGCGAAACGCGAACCACCCGAATGCGAACGCCAGAGCGCCGGGCACGAGAACGATCATCAGGGCTGCGTAGGCGAAATGGTTGAATCCGTACCAGTAGACGGGCAATTCGTGCCAATTGAGAAACACCATGAAATCGGGCAGCACCGGATTGGCATAGACGCCGCGGGTTCCGATCTGGCGCATGAGATACATGCCCATCGCGTAGCCGCCGAGCGCGAAGAACGCGCCGTGTCCGAGCGAAAGAATGCCGCAGTAACCCCAGATCAGGTCGATGGCGAGCGCGAGCAGGGCGTAGCACGCGTACTTCCCGAAAAGGGCGACCAGATAGGTCGGGACATGCAGAGGCGACGAGTCAGGCAGTCCCAGGTTGAGCGCTGGAACCAGCACGGAAATGGCGGCGAGCACCGCGAGGAAGAGCGCCGCGGGACGATCGAGAAGTGGGGGGCGCGTGCCGATCATGCCTCGACCGCCCGTCCCTTGAGCGCGAACAGGCCGCGCGGCCGCGTCTGGATGAAGAGAATGATGATGACCAGGATGGCGATCTTTCCGAGCACGGCGCCGGCATAGGGTTCGAGGAACTTGTTGGCGATGCCGAGCGTGAGCGCGCCAACCAGCGTGCCCCACAGATTGCCGACGCCGCCGAACACCACCACCATGAAGGAATCGATGATGTAGCCCTGTCCGAGATTGGGGCTCACGTTGTCGATCTGGGAGAGCGCGACCCCGGCGAGGCCCGCGATGCCGGACCCCAATCCGAAGGTGAGCGCGTCGATCCGGCTCGTGCGAATGCCCATGGCGGCGGCCATGGCGCGGTTCTGCGTGACGGCGCGCATCTCGAGGCCGAGCCGTGTCAGGCGCAGCAGCGCGAGAAGCGAGAAGAACACCGCAAGCGCGAAGCAGACGATCCACAGTCGGGTGTAGGTGATGGTGAGCCCGCCGAGCTCGAACGCCCCGCTCATCCATGAGGGTGCGCTGACTTCCCGGTTGGTCGGGCCGAAGACCGTGCGCACGAACTGCTGCAGGATCAGCGACAGTCCCCAGGTGGCGAGCAGCGTTTCGAGCGGCCGGCCGTAGAGAAACCTGATGACGCCGCGCTCGATCGCGACGCCGACCGCACCGGAGACGAGGAAGGCGAGCGGCAATGCGAGGAGCAGCGAATAGTCGAACAGGTCGGGAAACTTGGCGCGAATGATCGATTGAATGACGAACGTGACGTAGGCGCCGAGCATCACCATCTCGCCGTGTGCCATGTTAATGACGCCCATCGCGCCGAACGTGATCGCAAGGCCGATGGCGGCGAGAAGCAATACCGAGCCGAGCGAGAGCCCATATACGGCGTTCTGTGCCGCGTCCCACAGCGCCAGGCGCGCCTGGATGGCGGCCACGGCATCGTGCGCCGCGCGCGCGACCAGGGCAGGAGTGCCCGGCGGCAGGCTCGCCAGCAGCGCGAGCGCGTCCTGGTCGCCGCGGGCGCGAATCACGGCGACCGCACCGAGCTTGTCGGTCTCGCTGACGTCGTCCATCGACAGTTGGACTGCGGAACGCGCTTCGAGCAACGCCCGCTTGACCGATGCGTCCTTCTCCCCGGCGATCGCCTTTTCGATCGTGGGCAGGTCATTTGCGTCGCGCGACTTGAATACGGCTTGTGCCGCCTCGAGCCGCAGGTCGGCGTTGGGCGAGAACAGGCGCAGCCCCCCGAGCGCGGCATCGATCGCTCGGCGCAGACGGTTGTTGATCGACACGGACTGGAGATCGGCAGGTGCAGGGCCAGAGATCGGCCGCCCCGTGGCGGCCTCCAGGACGCGATCGGACTTGTCCTTGATGAAGACGCGGTGATTGGCGCCATAGAGCAGACGATCATCCGCCAGCGCCTCGAGGATCGCGGCCGCCATCGGGCTGCCGCTCGTGGCAACTTCAGAAATGCCGGCTTCGGTTTCATCGAAGTCGTCTGCCGTGAAATGGGCAAGCGCCTGCTCGACGGTCGCCGCACGGACAGCGGGCGAGAAAAACAGAATCGACACCGCGATCACGCAGGCGCAAAAACGAGCGACGAAGAGGCGCATGAATCGGACCCGGCCTGGAGCGGGGCGGGATGGCCGCCCCGCATGTACGATCAAGAGCGTGGTGCGCGCGGCCTTATGCGCCGCCGCAGGTCTTGGTTTTGATGTTGTAATTACCGCACTTGAGCTTCACCCAATCGGCGACGAGGTCCTTCGAGCCTTCGAGATAAGGCGACCAGGCGGCGCCCGGAACGAGATCCTTGGTCTTCCACACGACGGAGAATTGTCTGTCGCCCTTGATCTCGCCGATGAAGACCGGCTTGGTGATGTGGTGGTTGGGCAGCATCTCGGCCACGCCGCCGGTCAGATTGGGAACCTTGATGCCCGGCAGGGCATCGATGACCTTGTCCGGGTCGGTCGTGCCCGCCTTCTTCACTGCCTCCACCCACATGTGGAAGCCGATGTAGTGCGCCTCCATCGGATCGTTGGTCACGCGCTTCGGATTCTTGGTGAAGGCGTGCCATTTGGCGATGAAATCATCGTTGGCCTTGCTCTTGATCGATTCGAAGTAGTTCCAGGCGGCGAGGTGACCGATCAACGGCTTGGTGTCGATTCCGGCCAGTTCCTCCTCGCCGACCGAGAACGCCACGACGGGAATATCCGTCGCCTTGATGCCCTGGTTGGCAAGCTCTTTGTAGAAGGGCACGTTGGCATCGCCATTGATGGTCGAGACCACGGCCGTCTTCTTGCCGGCCGAACCGAATTTCTTGATATCCGCGACGATGGTTTGCCAGTCGGAGTGTCCGAACGGCGTGTAGTTGATCATGATGTCCTCGGGTTTCACGCCCTTCGACTTGAGATAGGCTTCGAGGATCTTGTTGGTGGTGCGCGGATAGACGTAATCGGTTCCGGCGAGCACCCAGCGTTGGACCTTCTCCTCTTTCATCAGATAGTCGACGGCTGGAATGGCCTGCTGGTTGGGCGCCGCGCCCGTATAGAATACGTTGCGTTCGCTTTCCTCGCCTTCATACTGAACCGGATAGAACAGGATGTTGTCGAGCTCCTTGAACACCGGGAGCACCGACTTGCGCGAGACCGAAGTCCAGCAGCCGAACACGGCCGCGACCTTGTCCTTGCTGATGAGCTCGCGTGCCTTTTCGGCGAACAATGGCCAATTGGATGCGGGATCGACGACGACGGGCTCGAGCTTCTTGCCGAGCAACCCGCCTTTCTTGTTCTGCTCGTCGATGAGCATCAGCATCGCATCTTTCAGCGTGGTCTCGCTGATGGCCATGGTGCCGGACAGGGAATGCAGGATCCCGACCTTGATCGTGTCCTCGGCCTTGGCGGCATGAACGGCGCCGGTCGCGGCGAGGGCCAACCCTGCGGCAGCCGAAAACCAGCGGCGAATACTCGATCGCGACGCGACCGCCTTCGTTGATTTGGACATGAGCAATCCCCTGCATATCGAACGCGCGTGCGTCCCGGCGGCCCGACGCGCGCAGAAGTCAGTTCGCAAGGCTCGTGCCAAGTCCGCGTAACGGCTTAACTGCTGAGCGCTCGTGCTTTTTGCTCCCCCACAATCATTGCCGCTTTCGTATGCAGATTGCGGTGCCGAATCTTTGGGCAGGTTGCCCGGTTTTTGTTTCAAGTCCCGTTGCCTGCACGTCCGGACGGGACACGCGCGCCATGGCCGCACGCGAGCGTGACACTCCCGCCATTCCCTGGCGTGCAGCCTGAAAGGGCGGCGCGGTGCCGATGTCTTCATCACCCGCCGGGCGAGCGCGCGTCGACTTGGCCGTTTTGGCGCTGGCACGCGGATTGCTCGTCGTGGGTACGAGTTGGCGGCTAGGGTTCCGGCCTTGCGAGCAAGGCGTCAGGTCCGAGAGCTGCCGCCCGGGCCGTCAGTCCGGGTGCACGGCGGGACAAAAGCCCGGGAGACCTCAGTGGCCGCGTGTTGGCAGCCCTCGGGTCGATTCGCCAGTCCGCGGTCAGCCAACCTGATGGGGACTGGACATGACACGCCTGAAAGCTCTCTTCACCGTGATTTGCGCGGCCTTATTGCTGGCAGCCTCTCCCGCGATGGCCGCCAAAAAGAAGGATTTCAAAATCGCCTGGACGATCTACGTCGGCTGGATGCCGTGGTCGTATGCGGCCGACCAAGGCATCATCAAGAAATGGGCCGACAAATACGGCATCACGATCGAGGTCACGCAGATCAACGACTACGTCGAATCGATCAATCAATACACAGCCGGAAAGTTCGACGGCGTGACCGTCACCAACATGGACACGCTCACGATCCCGGCCGCCGGCGGCGTTGACTCCTCCGCCATCATCATGGGCGATTTCTCCAACGGCAACGACGGCATCGTCCTCAAGAACGCCAAGAGCCTCGCGGACATCAAGGGCCGCCAGATCAATATCGTCGAATTCTCGGTGTCGCATTATCTGCTCTCGAGGGGCCTCTCCAAGGTCAAGCTCACGGAGAAAGACATAAAGACGGTCAACACCTCCGATGCCGACATCGTTGCTGCCTTCAAGTCGCCGGACTCGACGGCGGTCGTCACCTGGAATCCGCAACTGATGGAAGTCAAAAAGGAGCCGAAAGCCACCGAAGTGTTCGATTCATCCAAGATCCCCGGCGAAATCGAAGACCTGATGGTGGTGAATACGGCGACGCTTCGCGACAATCCCGAACTCGGCAAGGCGCTCGCGGGAGCCTGGTACGAGACCGTCGCCCTCATGAGGGACCAGGGCGAGAAGGGCAAGGCGGCCCGCGAGGCGATGGCCAAGGCGTCCGGCACGGACCTCGCTGGCTTCGAGGCCCAGCTCAAGACCACCCGCATGTTCTACACGCCTGCTGAGGCGCTCAAGTTCACCACGGGCGGCGATTTGCCGAAGATCATGGACCTCGTGCGGACCTTCTGTTTCGAGCACAATCTGCTCGGCGACAACGTGAAGTCGCGGGACGCGGTTGGCATTGCGTTCCCGGACGGGCAGGTCCTTGGCGCCAAGGGCAATGTGAAGATGCGATTCGACGCGACTTACATGAAGCTCGCGGCGGACAAGAAGCTCTAGTCGCGCCCAGCACCTCAGCAGCCGGGAGCCGACCATTCGCCGTCTCATGAACATCAGGCCGCGGCGCGGCAGCGGAATGCTGCTCGCGCTGCTGCCGTTCATGCTGATCGTCGTCGTGTACATGGTCGGCTCGGCCGAGCGGCGTGCCGTCAACAGCGACGACAAGCTGTTGCCGCCGGTCAGCGAGATGATCGACACGGTCAAGCGGTCCGCCTTCCAACCCGATCGGCGCACCGGCGAATACGTGCTGTGGGTCGATACGGCGGCGAGCCTGAGACGGCTCGCCCTCGGCTTGGGGATTGCCACAGCAGGCGGGCTCGTCTTCGGGCTCGCTATTGGCGTGCTTCCGATGCTGCGCGCGACACTGGCGCCTCTCGTCGGGGTGCTGTCGATGATTCCCCCCATGGCGGTGCTGCCGATCCTGTTCATCGTGTTCGGGCTGGGCGAGGTCTCGAAGGTCGTCCTGATCGTGTTCGGTGTGGCGCCGTTCCTTATTCGCGATCTCGCACTGTCGATCGCGAACCTGCCCGCCGAACAGCTCGTCAAGGCACAGACCCTCGGTGCCTCGACGTGGCAGGCCGCAATCCGGATCGTGCTGCCGCAGGTCATGCCCCGGCTGTTGGAAGCGGTGCGGCTGTCGATCGGTCCGGCATTCCTGTTTCTCATTTCGGCCGAAGCGATCGCGGCCGATGTCGGCCTGGGCTATCGGATCTTTCTGATGCGCCGTTATCTGGCGATGGACGTGATCTTGCCTTACGTCGTCTGGGTCACGCTGCTCGCATTCCTCATCGATTGGGCCCTGGCCAGTGTGTCGCGCCGCGCCTTCGCGTTCGCTTATGCGATGGAGCGGTCGTGATGTGTGTGGTTACGGTCCGGAATCTCTGGGTTGAATACGGCGAGCAGATCGTGCTCGAGCGGGTCAATCTCGAGATCGCGTCCGGTGCGTTTGTGTCGCTGGTCGGACCATCGGGTGTCGGCAAGAGTACGCTCTTGCGCGTGCTGCTCGGCCAGGAACGTCCGACGCGCGGCGAGATCCTGCTCGACGGTAAACCGATGTCGCCGGAGCCGGGGCCCGATCGTGGCGTTGTCTTCCAGCGCTATTCGGTGTTTCCGCATCTGACGGTCCTGGGCAACGTGCTGCTGGGTTACGAGTTGGCGGCCTGTCCGCTGGCCGGGCGGCTCTTCGGGTCCGCGCGCCGAAAGGCGATCGCCGAGGCCGGTGCGCTCATCGAGGCGGTGGGTCTCGGCCATCATCGCGACAAGTATCCGCACGCGCTCTCGGGCGGCATGCAGCAGCGCCTCGCCATCGCGCAGGCGCTGGCCAAGGAGCCGAAGGTTCTTCTGCTCGACGAGCCGTTCGGCGCGCTCGATCTCGGCACGCGCGTTCAAATGCACGAGCTGATCCGTTCCCTGTGGAACAAGCACAGGATGACGGTGCTCATGGTGACGCACGACATCAAGGAAGCGTTCGCGCTCGGCACGCGATT
>CAYVBN010000659.1:0-5065 GCA_964449645.1 uncultured Hyphomicrobiales bacterium | reverse complement strand
GGTTACTGACCGCATTGCCGAAGCGCTCGTATTGTCGGCAACTTCCTGTGTTGCATCAGATTGACAATTCTCAAACCCTCGAAGGCAGCCCACCTCTAATCTGCAAACAGACGGAGGTGGCCCATGAGTTCGGCAGGATTGGAAAGCATAGATCACACCCTTCAGCTCACCCATCGCTGGATCAACGAATTGAACGAGCTGGCCGGATGGGAGAACAAGGCACGCACGTACCGTCTGCTCAGGAGCGTGCTGCAGGCCCTGCGAGACTGGCTGCCCGTCGACGAGGCGGCAGACTTCGGTGCGCAACTTCCGACGCTATTGCGCGGCGTATACTATGAGCACTGGCGTCCCGCGACGACACCCGTCGTGCAACGCGACAGAACGACCTTTCTCGCCCGCATAGATGATGCTTTCGCGACAGATCCGATCACGGATACGTCCGAAGCCGTCTCGCTCGTGTTCGCGTTCCTGTCGAGCAAGATCAGCGGCGGAGAAGTGGAAGACGTGCGTCATGCCCTGCCGCGCGACCTGCGCGCCCTGTGGCCATCAACCGAGAGCGTCCCATGACACAGCCCGATGTCGGTTTCGAAGTTCCGGGTTTGACGATTTCACCGGAAAAAGTCTGCTACGTCATCATCAAGGCGCGCGAGTTCGACGCCAAGGACGTGGTGACCGATCCTGATCCCGGATCGAACGCAAGCGATGATGCCATGCGGGCGGTGCTGGAAGATCACACGGACGACCCCGTTCTCCAGGAGCTTCACTCCTTCATTTCGGGCCTGAGCGAGGACGAGCAGATCGACCTTGTTGCGCTGGCCTGGCTCGGTCGGGGAGACGGAACGCTGGATGACTGGGACAGCCTGCGGGCGGAGGCCTCCCGTGCGCATAACAAGCGCACGGCACAATACCTTCTCGGCAATCCGCAGCTATCGGATCACCTGGAGGAGGGACTGTCGCAGTTCGGCTGTTCCTGTGAGGACTACGAGATGGGACGGCTTTGATCGCCACGCGTCCTCTGTGCTTGTTCGCCATGCAGGCGACCGCGGATTTCGGGAAAGCGGTCGCCGCGTCGCTGCATTGCGCGTTGTCGATGCACGAGGAACGCGAGTTCGAAGACGGCGAGCATAAGGCGCGGCCGCTCGACCCAGTCGGCGAGGCCGACGTCTACATCGTTCAGAGCCTGCATGGTGGGCCTTCACAGAGCGCCAACGACAAGCTCTGCCGCCTTCTGTTCTTCATCGGCGCGCTGAAGGACGCCGGGGCCGCGCGCGTGACAGCCGTCATCCCCTATCTGTGCTACGCGCGCAAGGACCGGCGGACCAAGCCCAACGATCCGGTGACGACTCGCTATGTCGCCGCCATGCTGGAATCCGTCGGAACCGACGCGGTCGTCGCGCTCGAGGTGCATAATCCGGTCGCCTTCGAAAACGCCTTCCGGTGCCGCACGGTGAGCCTGACGGCGATGCCGCTTTTCGTGCCCTACGCGAAGGCTCTGGGAGAGAGACATCTCTCCGTCGTGTCGCCCGATCCGGGCGGAATGAAGCGAGCCGATCTGTTCCGCGAGGCCCTCGAGGCCGCCTGCGGGCATCCGGTCGGAAAAGCATTCGCGGAGAAGCGCCGCAGCGGCGGGGTCGTGAGCGGCGACCTCTTCGTGGGCGACGTCGCCGGCACGACCGCGCTGATCGTCGACGATCTGATCAGCACAGGCCACACCTTGTTGCGCGCGGCACAATCGGCACGCGAGAACGGAGCCCGGCACGTCATCGCCCTCGCCGCCCACGGCTTGTTCATGCAGGGATCGTCTGCGGTTCTTTCCGATCCGGCGATTGAGAGAATCGTGGTTTCGGATTCCGTCCCGCCGTTTCGCCTCGCGGGGCCTCCGGGCGCCGAAAAGGTGGATGTCTTGTCCGCCGCGCCGCTCGTTGCCGAGGCGATTTCTCGCCTGCATCAGGGCCGGCCGCTTACCGACCTGCTCGTTTTCTGACTCGGTGCTTCCTGAATTTGCGTTCGAGCCGCCTGGCGTCGGCGTGCGCCAGGTCGAGATAAGCGCGGGCGAGCCTTGGCCATTTCTCCGGCGTCCGCGGATGAGACTCGAACAGGTGGGCGATAGCCAGTCGGGCGCGCAGCATTGCGCGGTGGCATCGGTAGAAGGCGAACAATTCCGCGGGGACGTGATCGCGCAGCCCGCGAACGATGCGCCGGCGCACGTATTCCCCTGCCCAACCGGCGCCCAGGCGCTCGCATTCGAGGCTGAGAAAGGCGATGTCGTCGAACGGATCGACCGCGCGAAGTCCCCGATTGAATTCGAGTGCATCGATGATCTTGACCGGATCGCCCAGCCAGACGTGCTCGGGCCGCAGGTCGCCGTGGCCGTCCACGATTCGGCCGGCCCGGATCCGGGCCCACAGGAGGTCGGAATTGCGCAGGAGGAATCCGCGCTGTGCGGCGTCAATTTGGCGGATGAGGCCGGCGGGCAGGCGAAAGCGCCAGTCCAGCAGGACGCGTTTGTTGTAGGCGCAGCTTTGCTGCCAGTCCGCGAGGTGGCGTGCGAGAGAGATCGGCACGGGGGTCGCGCGCCGGTAGAATCGAACCAGGGTGGCGGCCAGCCGGTCGAGTTGCCAAGAGCGCAGCCGGCTTTCCAGGATGGTGCGGTCCAGCATGTCGCGCTCGTCGAGCCGCCGCATGACGACGAGCCAATCGACCGCCGTGCCGTCTCCGCCGATGTCCAGGCCGTTCGGGCCGGACGTGAGCGCAACCACGTCGAGATAGACGTCGGGAGCAAGGCGCTTGTTCAGCGTGAGCTCGGCCCGACATGCCGCTTCCCGATAGGACATGCGGGAGAAGTCGAGATAGGGAAAACGCACCGGCTTCTTGAGCTTGTAGACCTTGTCGCCGGCCAGAAACACCCACGACATGTGCGTCTCACGCAGCACCACCTCGCCGACGCGGTCGGGGTAGGAACCCGGACGGCTCAGGAACTCCACCTTTTCGGCGTCGCTCACGGTCGCGCCCTCGGCCGCGGGACGGTCATGGCGCACGATCTGCTGCAACGGTCGGCTCCGGCTCAACTCCCGTGCGAGCCTAGATCGACGCGCATGTCTGCGGTTGATGTCGATCAAAGCACAGGGAACAGACACGAATCATGCTTAGCATTGGCCTGTTTGCAGAGCCGGCTGGCCATTCGTCAGCAGCAACACCGATTCCGGGAACTCGCATGTCGTTCGAAAGCCGCGAGGAGGCCGGCCGAAGGCTGGCGGCGGCCTTGATGCATTATAGGGACCGACACCCGGTCGTGCTTGCGCTGCCGAGGGGCGGCGTTCCGGTCGCGGCGGAAGTCGCGAATGCATTTCAGGCGTCGCTCGACCTCGTACTCGTCCGCAAGATCGGCGTGCCGAGCCAGCCGGAACTCGCCATGGGCGCGGTCGTTGACGGAATGCATCCGATTGTCGTCCGCAACGAGGACGTGATCCGCCTGGCCGATGTGCAGGAGTCGGAATTCGAAGCGGCGTGTCGAGAGGAGCTACGAGAAATCGAGCGTCGCCGTCAACGCTACCTGGGCAGCCGCAGTCGGATCGACGTGGCCGGTCGCATTGCGATTATCATCGATGACGGGATTGCGACCGGCGCGACGATCCGGGCCGCCCTGCAGGCGACACGGCTGCGTGGTCCGGAAAAACTGATCCTGGCAGTTCCGGTCGCTCCCACCGGCACCATTGCCGAATTGCAAGGCGCAGCCGACGAAATCATATGCCTGGAGCAATACACGGATTTCGGCGCGATCGGTTGCTTCTACGCCGACTTTCACCAGGTGAGCGATGAAGAGGTCATCGACATTCTCGCCAGGTTCGAGCCGGGGCGCGAAGGATCCGATGCCGCCGGCGCGTGATGAGATCGTCTCGCGGCGCCGTTGGCGCTCACGGCTTCTTGACGCACGTCAAGGCACCCGTGCCGGCCAGGTGAGAAGTGCAGCTTTGCCGGACCGGGAACCAGGAGCCTTCCCGGCGGAGGTTTTCTCGCGGCAGCCTCGTTGTCGCGCGCCGGTTCTGCCTCGTCCGCAACCGCTGAAGGGAGCGCAACATGCCTTATCGGACGAATGCCGACCTTCCCCGCTCGATCGCCGATCATTTGCCTGAGCATGCACGGGACATCTATCGTGAAGCGTTCAATCACTCCTTCGCCGCGCACGCGGGCGATCCGCGCCAGGAGGAAGCCGCTCATCGGATCGCCTGGGCGGCCGTGAAACGATCGTACGTCAAGGTCGATGGCGCGTGGGTCCCGAAGGCCGCGTACCGGGGCTGACCGCGTTATCTCGCGCGCCGCTCCGAGACAGCCCGTTTCGACCGACGAGAGAGCGGATCGGAACTCCGGAGCGGCGCGGTTGCGCGCCATCCTTCATGCGAGCGTCGCGAAGATGCACAGCAAGCTGTCGACGTGACCGTTGCCCCATGTCGGAAGCACCAGGCGGGCGTAGCCGGCGCGGGCCCCCTGCGGCACCGAGATCCGAGCGTAGGTCGGCGACTTGCCTTCGACGCTCGCCAGGCACTGCTCCGCGAGCGCATCGAGCGGCGCGCGCGACGGGATTTCGTCGATGAATTTTCCGGCGAGCTTCGCACCGTACCGCTTCTCCGCGGCATCGCCTGCGATGTTGATGCGAAACCGCGTCGGATTTTCGAACACCTCGATCAACAGCGCACTGCTCTCAAGATCGGACAGCGCCGACAGGTTGACGTCGTCCGAAAACGGAATCGTGCTTTCTCCGCGTCTCAACCCCTCCCAATAGGTGCGCGCCCGCACGAGGTCGGGTTCGAGCTGGTCGGGAATCGCATAGGAACGCTCGGCCATAATGTGGGCTCCGGATGAAATTTGCCGTGGCAGCATCAACTCACGCGTCCGCATTCTCCGCGGTCTTATTATCCGCCTCTTGCTCCGCCGCATAGACGGTCGAAAGGGTGCGCAAAAAGCTGCCTGGGTTGACGCTGATGGAATCGATCCCGAGCTTGGCAAGAAATCGGGCGATGTCCGGATAGGTGGCCGGCGCTTCGCCGCAGATCCCGACGTGACGGCC
>CAYVBN010000658.1:0-4673 GCA_964449645.1 uncultured Hyphomicrobiales bacterium | reverse complement strand
GTGGCGGACAACCACTTCCGATCGATCACGCTCGACACCACCTGGCCGGCCGAGGGCGGCGCCGCGGGGCTTGCGCCGGCGCTCGATGCACTCTGCGCGCAGGCCGAGAAGGCGGTGCGCGACGGCATCAACATCATCATCCTGTCGGACCGGGCGGCGGGCGCCGACCGCATCCCCATCCCCTCGCTCCTCGCCTGCGCGGCCGTGCATCATCATCTGATCCGGCAGGGCCTGCGCACCTCGGTCGGGCTTGTCGTCGAATCGGGCGAGCCGCGCGAGGTGCACCATTTCGCCTGCCTTGCCGGCTACGGCGCCGAGGCGATCAATCCCTATCTCGCCTTCGAGACGCTCGCCGCCTGCAAGGAGCAGATGCCGCAGAAGCTCGACGAGAAGGAGATCGTCAAGCGCTACATCAAGTCGATCGACAAGGGGCTGCTGAAGGTGATGTCCAAGATGGGCATCTCCACCTATCAGTCCTATTGCGGCGCGCAGATCTTTGACGCCGTCGGCCTGCGCTCGGATTTCGTCGCCGAGTATTTCACCGGCACCCATACGCGCATCGAAGGCATCGGACTGTCGGAGATCGCCGAGGACTCGGTGCGGCGGCATCGCGACGCCTTCGGGGATTCGCCCGTCTATCGTGACGCCCTCGACGTCGGCGGCGAATACGCCTTCCGCATCCGCGGCGAGGACCACGTCTGGACCTCGACGACCGTGGCGGCGCTGCAGCACGCGGTGCGCGGCAATTCCTACGAGCGCTATCGGGCCTTCGCGCAGGTCGTGAACGAGCAGACGGAACGCCTGCTCACCATCCGCGGCCTGTTCCGGCTCAAGACGGCGGCTGAAGACGGCCGTGCGCCGGTGCCGATCGAGGAGGTCGAGCCGGCGAAGAACATCGTGCGGCGCTTCTCCACGGGCGCCATGTCGTTCGGCTCGATCTCGCGCGAGGCGCACACGACGCTCGCGATCGCCATGAACCGCATCGGCGGCAAGTCGAACACCGGGGAAGGCGGCGAGGAATCGGATCGCTTCAAGCCGCTGCCGAACGGCGATTCGATGCGCTCGGCCATCAAGCAGGTGGCCTCCGGCCGCTTCGGCGTCACCGCCGAGTATCTCGTCAACGCCGACGTGATGCAGATCAAGATGGCGCAGGGCGCCAAGCCGGGCGAAGGCGGGCAATTGCCCGGGCACAAGGTCGACAAGACCATCGCCAAGGTGCGGCACTCGACACCGGGCGTCGGGCTGATCTCCCCGCCCCCGCATCACGACATCTATTCGATCGAAGACCTGGCGCAGCTCATCTTCGACTTGAAGAACGTCAACCCGGCCGGCGACGTCTCGGTGAAGCTCGTGTCGGAAGTGGGCGTCGGGACGGTCGCGGCGGGCGTGGCGAAGGCCCGCGCCGACCACGTGACGATCTCTGGGTTCGAGGGCGGCACCGGAGCCTCCCCGCTCACCTCGATCAAGCACGCCGGCTCGCCGTGGGAGATCGGGCTTGCCGAGACGCACCAGACGCTCGTCGCCAACCGGCTGCGCGGACGCATCGCCGTGCAGGTCGACGGCGGCATCCGCACCGGACGCGACGTCGTGGTCGGCGCGCTGCTCGGCGCCGACGAATTCGGCTTCGCCACCGCGCCGCTGATCGCGGCCGGCTGCATCATGATGCGCAAGTGCCATCTCAACACCTGCCCGGTCGGGGTCGCGACGCAGGACCCGGTACTGCGCAAGCGCTTCCGCGGCCAGCCCGAGCACGTCATCAACTTCTTCTTCTTCGTCGCCGAAGAGGTGCGCGAGCTGATGGCACAGATGGGCTATCGCACCTTCAATGAGCTTGTCGGCCAGGTGCAGATGCTGGACCAGCGCCGGCTCATCGCGCACTGGAAAGCCAAGGGCCTCGACTTCTCGCGCCTGTTCACCAAGCCGGACGCTCCCAAAGGGGTCGCGATCCACAAGTGCGAGCCGCAGGACCACAAGATCGACACGATCCTCGATCGCAAGCTCATCGCCGAGGCGCGGCCGGCGCTCGACCGCGGCGCGCCGGTGCGCATCGTGACGGCGATCCGCAACACCGATCGCACCTGCGGGGCGATGCTCTCGGGCGAGGTCGCCAAGCGCTACGGCCATACGGGGCTTCCGGACGAGACCATCCACGTCAAGCTGACCGGCACCGCCGGCCAGAGCTTCGGCGCCTGGCTCGCGCGCGGCGTCACGCTCGAGCTCGAAGGCGAGGCCAACGACTATGTCGGCAAGGGCCTCTCGGGCGGGCGCATCATCATCCGGCCGATGGCCGAGGCGGGCGTGGTGCCGGAGGAATCGATGATCGTCGGCAACACGGTGCTGTACGGCGCGATCGCGGGCGAATGCTATCTCCGCGGCATTGCCGGCGAGCGCTTTGCGGTGCGCAATTCGGGCGCCATGGCGGTCGTCGAGGGTGCGGGCGATCACTGCTGCGAGTACATGACGGGCGGCGTCGTCGTGGTGCTCGGCAAGACCGGCCGCAACTTCGCGGCCGGCATGTCGGGCGGCATCGCCTACGTGCTCGACGAGGACGGCACGTTCCCGAACCTGTGCAATCTCGCGATGGTGGAGTTGGAGCCGGTGCTGGAAGAAGAAGAGATCAATGCGCGCCATTATCATCACGCGGGCGATCTCGAGACGCATGGCCGCGTCGACGTGATGTCCGACATGACGCGCTACGACGCCGCGCGGCTGCACCTTCTCATCTCGCGGCATGCCCGGTTCGCCGGCTCGCGCCGCGCCGTGCACATCCTCGAGCACTGGGACACGTATCTGCCGAAATTCCGCAAGGTGATGCCGGTCGAATATCGCCGCGCCCTCGCCGAGCTGAAGGCACAAGAGAGCGAGCTTCCACGTCTCGCCGCAGCCGGCGCGTAGTCCCATGGGCAAGGTCACGGGTTTTCTGGAGTTCACGCGCAGCGACCGGCGTTACGAGCCGGTGGAGAAGCGCGTGCGCCACTATCGCGAATTCGTTCTCCCGCTGTCGGAGACGGAAAACCGCGAGCAAGCCGCGCGCTGCATGAACTGCGGCATTCCGTATTGTCATACCGGCTGCCCGGTAAACAACCAGATCCCCGACTGGAATGATCTGGTCTATCGCGGCAACTGGCGGGAAGCCGCGCGCAACCTGCACTCGACCAACAATTTTCCCGAAGTCACGGGACGCGTGTGCCCGGCCCCGTGCGAGGCGGCCTGCACGCTCAACCTCGACGACAACCCGGTCACCATCAAGACGCTCGAATGCGCGATCGCCGATCGGGCGTTCGAGGAAGGCTGGACCAAGCCCGAGCCGCCGACTGTTCGGACCGGCAAGCGCGTCGCCATCGTCGGGTCAGGCCCGGCCGGCTTGGCCTGCGCCCAGCAGCTCGCGCGCGCCGGCCACGACGTGCACCTGTTCGAAAAGTACGCGAAGGCCGGCGGCCTGATGCGCTACGGTATCCCCGACTTCAAGATGGAGAAGCACAACCTCGATCTGCGCGTGCAGCAAATGCGGGTCGAGGGCGTGACCTTCCACTACAACGCCCACGTCGGCGTCAACCTACCGATCGAGACACTGCTCAAGGACTACGATGCGGTGGCGCTGACCGGCGGGGCCGAAAAGGGCCGCGACCTGCCGATCCCGGGACGCGACCTCAAGGGCGTCCACTTCGCCATGGATTTCCTGCCGCAGCAGAACCGCCGCGTCAGCGGCGAACCCGCCGGCAGCGCCGAGCCGATCCTCGCCAAGGGCAAGCACGTCGTCGTCATTGGCGGCGGCGACACCGGCTCCGACTGCATCGGCACCTCGATCCGCCAGGGCGCGCTGTCAGTGACCAATTTCGAGATCATGCCGCAGCCGCCCGAGCACGAGAACAAGCCGCTTACCTGGCCGCTCTGGCCGCTGAAGATGCGCACGTCATCGAGCCACGAGGAAGGCGCCAAGCGCGACTTCGCGGTGCTGACGCTGAAATTCTCCGGCGAGAATGGCGCGGTAAAGAAGCTGCATTGCGCCCGAGCCGACGCCAAAGTCCAGCCGGTGCCCGGGACCGAGTTCACGATCGACGCCGATCTCGTGCTGCTCGCCATGGGCTTCGTCCATCCGGTGCACGAAGGCATGATCCAGTCGCTCGGGCTCGAACTCGATCCACGAGGCAATGTGAAAGCCGACACGTTTGCGTATCAGACCTCGATGAAGAAGGTATTCGCCGCCGGCGATATGCGTCGCGGCCAGTCCCTCGTTGTCTGGGCGATCCGCGAAGGCCGCCAATGCGCCCACGCGATCGACAAGTTCCTGATGGGGACAACGACGCTGCCACGATAGCCCCGGCGGCACGCGCTCACTGGAAAACCGAGAATCCGGACCTTCGCTGTGTTTGCGGAGCACGTCTCTGCGCCTGAGCGCGGCGCTTTTTCGTCGTGGTCGGAGCAGCCGCAGCATTGGCCTTGTCGCTCGGCGCTGCGACCGTGGCTTCACGCGGCGGCTGCATCACCGGCAGCGGGTCCGTGGTGGTGGCAACCGCGGGGTCGGTGCCGAATGGCGCGACGCTGCGGCGGGGCCACTTGAAATCGTCGCTGCGGCCCGCCGGCGGCAAGATAGCCTCGCCTTTTACCAGGACACGGGTGACGGCATGGGGCTCGGGCGGCGTTACGATGCCGCTGGCACCAAGCAGATCGCC
>CAYVBN010000657.1:0-4008 GCA_964449645.1 uncultured Hyphomicrobiales bacterium | reverse complement strand
CGCGTTGCGCGCGATGAAGCGGTCGACATTCTCGCCGACATCCGCCGCTTCTTCGACCGTTCGCTCGCGCTCGCGGAGAAGGCCGGCATTCCGCGGGGCCGCATCATTCTCGATCCCGGCATCGGCTTCGGCAAAACCTCGCGGCAGAATCTCGCGGCGGTTGCCGGCCTCGCGGCGCTCCGAAGCTATGGACTGCCGATCCTGGTCGGCGTGTCGCGCAAGGGCTTTCTCGGCTCGCTGACGGGCGGGACCGAGAAGGGGTTCGCCGGAACGCTCGCCGCCGCGCTCGCGGCGGTCGCCAACGGAGCCGCCATCGTGCGCGTGCACGACGTGGCCGAGCACGCAGCAGCCTTGAAGGTGTTTTCTCTGATCCGTGGCGCGAGTCGTGGTGGCGAATATGGAGTCACGTAGAACCTTCGTCAGTGGGCCGCAAGTTCACCTCTCCCCAACGGGGCGAGGTGGGGTCCGTTTCGCTGCACCGGCCCCAAAAGCGGCCATCTCACCTCGCGTGCTCAGTGGCAGTCGGTGAGCTGCTTCTCCTCGATCGTGAATACCGCGCCGGCTTTTAACTCGACGTTGCGGACGATGCAGTTGCGGCCGATCTTGTCGCTGAGCTTGACGTCGTAGCGGCCGGGCTCGACGCTGGTAATGCGAAGACGCTCGTCATGATCGACCGTCCCGTCGCGGTCGTTCTTGCATTGATCGGGACCCCACGCGTCCTGTCCGGCAGGCGAGAGCTGAAGGCTCGTGACAGTGTAGAGCGTCAAATTCCAGAACCGCATGCCTTTGCGGTCCTGCGCGGACGCATGGGCGACGCTCAAGGTGACGACAAGGCAGCCGAGCAACAGCCTGGACATGCGGTCCTCCCGCCGGGCATTCGCACTATCGACGTCGCAGTATACGGTCCGAATTGGGCACGTTGTCGACATTTCGCGCCGCATCATGCTCGATCGGGCCGTGAGGTCAGGTCGGCACGTTCGGCAAGGCGGCGACGATGCGCTCGACCGTTCCCGGCAGCTCGGCCATCGAGCGGACGACCGCATCGGCGCCGGCGGCACGAAGCTTCTCGGCAAGCGCTGGGGTCGCATGACTGCCGCCGACGAACCCGATCGGCGCCATGCCGGCGGCGCGCGCGGCTTCGATGCCGAGCGGGGAATCTTCGATCACGATGCAGTGCGACGGATCGACTCCGACGCATTTCGCCGCGAACAGGAACAGGTCGGGCGCAGGCTTGCCACGCGCCACTTGCGTGGCACTGAAAACATCGGCCCCGAACAGCGGCGCGAGCCCGGTGACTTCGAGCGACAGCATCAGGCGCTCCGGCACAGACGAAGACGCGACGCACCGACGATAGGGCAGGGACAGGATGGCCTTCTCGACTCCCGCAATGGGCTTCAACTTGCGGCGAAACAGGTCGAGCAGCTTGCGTCCGGCTTGTGCGCTGGCATCTTCAGGGATGCGTTTCTGCAGCAGCTTCTCCGCCTGCCGCATCACGTCCTGAAGGCTGCGCCCGGTGAAGATCGGCACGGCCTCTGCGGCCGTCATCGGATAGCCGAGCGAGGTCATCAGATCGGCGAGCGCCGCATTGGCGAGCAGCTCGGAATCGACCAGCACGCCGTCGCAATCGTAGATGAGGAGCGTCATCGGCGGGGATTCATTCGCACCGGAGGACAGGGAAAGGACCGGCACGGCGCCGTCATGTCGTGGAGGATCCGGTCGTCGCCGCCAATCGGTGCGCGATCTTCTCCTTGAGGGTCGCGATCTCGGTGGCGGACCGAGCTGCGCGCGGGTGCGGAATTTCCATATCGGCGACGATATGGGCCGGCCGCGGCGAGAGCAAGAACAGCCGGTCGGCCAGCCGGATCGCTTCGTTCACGTCGTGGGTGACGAGTAGCGTCGTGATCGCGCGGCCTTCCACCAGCATGGCCAGTTCGTCCCGCAGGCGCGTGGCGAGCGCTTCGTCGAGCGAGACGAACGGCTCGTCGAGCAGAAGCAGATCGGGCTTCACCGCGAACGCGCGGGCCACGGCGACGCGCCGCGCCAAGCCGAGCGACAGTTCGCCCGGATAGTGCGACCGGTGCGCGGTCAGTCCGAGGACATCGAACAATGTCGTGAGCGTGGCGTCGTCGGCGTCCGGCGCCGCGAGGCGGACGTTTTCCTCGACCGTGCGCCACGGCAGCAGCCGCGGTTCCTGGAACACCATGCCGAGCCGGCCGTGCGCCGGCTTGACGATGTGCCCTTCGAAATTGCGATCGAGCCCGGCGATGATCCGAAGCATCGTCGTCTTGCCGCAGCCGGAAGGGCCGACGAGGGCGCCCACCTGCCCGCGCGCCAGCGTGAAGGAGACGTTGCGCAGGACCTCCAGCGAGCCGCCGGCGGCCGCCGCATAGGTCTTGCGCACGATGCGAACATCAAGCAGTCCGGAGTCGCCAGCGGGACGCGCGTCGTTCAAGGGGCTGCACCAACAGGGTTTCGATCGCCAATATGACGACGACGAACGTCAACGCATAGGCGAGAATGCGGGTCACGTCGAACAACTGAAAGGCGATGCCGATTTCGAAGCCGACGCCGTTGGGGCGCCCGAGCATTTCGACGACGAGCACGATCTTCCATACCAACGACAGGCCGGAGCGGGCGGCGGCTGCCACATAGGGGGCGAGCTGCGGAAAGACGACATGGCGCAGCGTCTTCCAGCGCGACATGGCGAAGACCTGGGCCATGTCGTCGAGCGCCGGGTCGAGCGCCCGTGCGCCTTCGCGCACCGTGACGACCGTGTTCGGCAGCTTGTTGATCGCGACGGCGAAGATCGCGGCGGCCTCGGTCAACCCGCCCCAGATGTAGGCCAGCACGATGATGACGAGCGCGGGCAAGTTGAGCAGCACGATCAGCCACGGATCGCCGATCTGGTCGGCAAGCTTCGAGCGGCCCATCAGCAGGCCGATCGCCGTGCCGAGACTCATCGCCAGCGCGAACGCGAGCGCAACGCGCGCGAGCGTCACGCCGAGATGAAGGAACAGCGCGCCCGAACGGGCCTCTGCGGTGATCGCCGCCAGCACGGCGCCGGGTGACGGCAGCATCTGCTGTCCGGCGAACAGCGACCCAATCGACCAGATGGCGAGAAACAGGGCGAGCGACAGGAGCCTGATCGCCACGGCGTCAGTTCCCGCGCTCGGGCCGGTAGAACGTGCCGGGAGCGATCTCACCCGCGCCACCGACGAGCTCGCTGCCGCCGACGCGGGCGAGGACCCGATAGAGCACCGCCGCGTCCGCTTCCTCGGCCGCGACGGGCCGCCGCGGGATGCCCTCGCGATAACGGTCGCGATAGACTTTCAGCGCGGCCGGGTCGGCGGTCCCGACGAGCGGGGCGATGCGATCCCATTCGGCGTCCGACGTGGCGAGGATCTCCTTGGCGGCGCGCGTGACGTCGAGAAAACGCCCGATCGCGCCGGCGTTCTTGGCCGCCCACGTCTCGTCGAACACGTAGCCGATCATGGCGGGACGCCCGTTCACGCCCAATCGCGGCAGCAGGTCCTCGACGCCGATCAGGCGGCGGAAGCCGCGCGCCTCCAGGTCGGCGCAGATGTTCCAGTAATTGAGCGTCGCATCGGCTTCGCCGAGGCGGGTCTTCTCGGCAAGAAGGGTCGGCGCCCCGTAGAGGATCGTCGCCTGCGTCTTGAGATCGATGCCGTCCTGCTTCAGCGCGCCCTGCACCAGCAACCAGCTCTTGTCGATCGGGCCGCCGGCGACGGCGAGCTTCTTGCCTTTCAGATCGGCCGGTTGGGCAATGGGCGACGTCTTCGCGACCATGATGGCGCCGAGCGCGCTCGAGAACGGATAGAACACCAGCTTGGCGCCGAGGCGTCGTTCGCGCGAGACCCACAGCCAGTCGGACACGATGACGTCTGCGGATCCGCCGCGCAGCGCGATCTTGCCGGCTTCCGGGCTGGCGAGCTCCATGACGTCGATCGTCAGCCCGGCCTTCTTGTCGAGCCCGTGCTGGCGCGCCAC
>CAYVBN010000656.1:0-2045 GCA_964449645.1 uncultured Hyphomicrobiales bacterium | reverse complement strand
GGCGCCGTCGGCGCCTCCGCCGGCCGGCCGCGCACGTCATGCCCGGGCCGGGGAGGGGCCGGCCGTGCCCGGCGTCGGCGCGATCATTGCGGTCGCGTCCGGCAAAGGCGGCGTCGGCAAGTCGACGACGGCAGTCAATCTGGCGCTCGGCCTGCGCGATCTCGGGCTCAATGTCGGCATGCTGGATGCCGACATTTATGGTCCATCGATTCCGAAGCTGCTCGCCATTCGCGGGCGGCCGCAGACGCTCGGCGGGACCAAGCTCAGGCCGATGGAAGGCTACGGCCTCAAGGTGATGTCGATCGGCTTTCTGGTCGAGGAAGAGACCCCGATGATCTGGCGCGGCCCGATGGTCATGTCGGCGCTCACCCAGATGCTGCGCGAGGTCCAATGGGGCGAGCTCGACGTCATGGTGGTCGACATGCCGCCCGGCACCGGCGATGCCCAGCTCACGATGGCGCAGCAGGTGCCGCTCAAGGGCGCGGTGATCGTCTCGACTCCGCAGGATCTTGCGTTGATCGATGCGCGGCGCGGAGTCGCCATGTTCCGGCGCGTCAACGTGCCGGTGCTCGGGATCGTCGAGAACATGAGCTATTTCCTCTGCCCGAACTGCGGCACGCGCTCGGACATATTCGGCCACGGCGGCGCGCGGCATGAGGCCGAACGCCTCGGCGTGCCGTTCCTCGGCGAGGTCCCGCTCGATATCGAAATCCGTGAGAAGTCCGACGCCGGCCTGCCGGTGGTCGCGACGCAGCCCGAGGGCTCGCACGCGCGAATCTACCGCGAGATTGCCGCGCAGGTGCACGCGGCCATCGCCGGTGGAGAGGCCGCGCGCCCGGCTCCCCGGATCGTGATCGAAAGCTGAGTCAAATTTCGCCTGCGAAGATTGCCTAGACTTATCTGCGTGTGCCGCGCTGCGCCGCGCCTGGGAAACGAGCATGGAGCAAATGGTCCGTATCGCTCCGCCGCCCGTTCCACTCCGCCCAGGCATGCGTTAGGCTGAGCGCGCCGACTGGATGTCCGCGGCCGCGCCGCTGAAGGTGCGTGCCGCCACAACAACATGACACCATCGGCCTGCACCAGGGAGGGAGGAAACGTCGATGAAACGTCGTGAATTTCTCAAATCGGCGGGTGTCGGGCTGGCCGCGGCTGCGGTCGCCAAGCCGGCGATTGCCCAGTCCAGCCCCGAGATCAAGTGGCGTCTGGCGTCGAGCTTTCCGAAGTCGCTCGACACGGTCTACAGCTCGGGCGAGACGCTCGCGAAATATGTCGCCGAGGCAACCGACAACAGGTTCCAGATTTCCAATTTTGCCGCCGGCGAGATCGTGCCCGGCCTGCAGAACCTCGACGCGACGAGCAACGGCACGGTCGAGATGTGCCACACCGCCGCCTATTATTTCGTCGGCAAGGATCCGACCTTCGCGCTCTGCAACTCGATTCCCTTCGGTCCCAATGCGCGCCAGCAGAATGCCTGGTTCTTCGACGGCGGCGGCAACAAGCTGATCAACGACTTCGCCAAGAAGTTCAACCTCATTGCCATGCCGGGCGGCAACACCGGCACGCAGATGGGCGGCTGGTTCCGCAAGGAGATCAAGACCGTCAACGACATCAAGGGATTGAAGTTCCGCATCGGCGGCTGGGCCGGCAAGACGATCCAGAAGCTCGGCGGCGTGCCGCAGCAGATCGCCGGCGGCGACATCTATCCGGCGCTGGAAAAGGGCACGATCGATGCGACCGAGTGGGTCGGACCTTATGATGACGAGAAGCTCGGCTTCTACAAGGTCGCGAAGTATTACTACTATCCCGGTTGGTGGGAAGGCGGCACGGCGCTGCACTTCTTCATCAATACGGAGAAGTGGGACGCGCTGCCGAAAGCCTACAAGGCTCTGCTCACCGCGGCTGCCGGCTACGCCAACATGGACGTGCAGGCCAAATACGATTCGAAGAATCCGCAGGCGCTGAAGCGGCTGGTGGCGAACGGCGCGGTGCTGCGGCCGTTCAGCCAGCAGGTGATGGAGGCGTGCCTGAAGGCCTCCAACGAGGTG
>CAYVBN010000655.1:0-8220 GCA_964449645.1 uncultured Hyphomicrobiales bacterium | reverse complement strand
GGTGCTCGGCGAAGAGGGCGAGCGCGTGCCGGATGACGGCCCCGCCATCCTCGAGCTTGCGATACTGCTTCGGCAGGTCGCCTCCGACCCGCAATCCCCGCCCGGCCGCCACCACGACCGCCGCCACGCCACCCATTGTTTCGCCTCGGCTTCTGTTCAGTCCGCCCCCGTTTAAAGCATTTTCCGGCGGGGTGGATAGCGGTTCGCCGCGGCCGGGGCGAATTGTGGGCGAGAGCGGAATGCTGCACTGCACCACTTGTGTCCACTCCCGGATTTGTCTAAAGTATGGGCAGTGCTCAGACACGCCTAATTGGTAGGCATACCTGCGGAGCCCTATGTCGGAGCTCGTTGCGCGCGATCCAAGCCTCAGCCCGCAGACGGGGATCACCGTCGGGCCGGTGTCGCTCGCCAATCGCGTTTTCCTGGCCCCGATGTCGGGCGTCACGGACGCGCCATTTCGCCGCCTCGCGGCCAGCCTGGGCGCGGGCCTCGTCGTTTCGGAAATGACGGCCTGCGCGGCGCTGGCAGACGGATCCCCCAATGCGCGCCTGCGGGCCGAAGGGCAGGGCGTCGGCGCGCATGTGGTCCAGCTCGCCGGCTGCGAAGCGCACTGGATGGCGGAAGGCGCGCGCATCGCCGAGGACGCCGGCGCCGACATCATCGACATCAACATGGGATGCCCGGCCAGGCACGTCACCAACGGGCAGTCGGGATCGGCCCTCATGCGCGATCTCGACCATGCCGTCGGACTGATCGAGGCCACCGTCGAGGCCGTTTCCGTCCCGGTGACGCTCAAGATGCGGCTTGGCTGGGATGACAGTTCGCGCAACGCGCCGGAGCTTGCGCGCCGCGCCGAGGATGCCGGCGTCCAGCTCATCACCGTGCACGGGCGCACGCGCTGCCAGTTCTATTCGGGCAAGGCCGACTGGAGGGCGGTGCGCGCCGTGAAGCAGAGCGTCTCGGTCCCGGTGGTCGTCAACGGCGACATCACCGGCTACGACGAGGCGGTCGAGGCGCTCGAAGGATCCGGCGCCAACGCCGTGATGGTCGGACGCGGTGCGCAGGGACGGCCCTGGTTTCCCGGCCAGCTTGCGCGCTATCTCGCGATCGGACGCCGCGAAGCGGATCCCCCGCTGCGGCAGCAATTCGCGTTCATCTCCGGCCTCTACGACGAGATGCTGCGCCATCACGGCATGCGCATCGGGCGCAAGCATGCCCGCAAGCACGTCGGCTGGGCCCTCGATACGGCCGCGGCGACCGCCGGGGTTCCGGAAGAGGAGTTGAAGGCCTGGCGCCGGCGCGTGCTGCCGTCCGAGGAGCCGCATCACCTGCAACGAAGTCTCGCCGAGGCGTTCGACGCCTTCGAAGCGCACAGTCAAAGGGTCGCCGCATGAGCCTTCTCGAGCCGCGCGGGTTCTCGGCGACGCCCTCGGACACGGCGGAGGCCGTGCTCAATTCGCTTCCGCATCCGGTGATCGTGGTCGCGCCGAACGGAAAGATCGCCGACGCCAACACGGCCGCCGAAGCCTTCTTCGAGGTCTCGCTCTCGCTTCTCCGCCGCCATGCGCTGCGTGATTTCGTGCCCTTCGGCAGTCCGCTGCTCGCGCTGGTCGAGGAGGTGCGCAACCGCAGTTCCGCCGTCAACGAGTACAAGGTCGATCTCGGCACGCCGCGCACGCCGGGCGAACGCATCGTCGACCTGCACGTGGGGCCGATGCCGGAGCGGCCGGGCTACGTTGTCGTGATGCTCCAGGAGCGCACGCGAGCCGACAAGATGGACCGCCAGCTCACGCACCGCGGCGCGGCACGCTCGGTGATCGCGCTCGCCGCCATGCTGGCGCACGAGATCAAGAACCCGCTCTCGGGCATCCGCGGTGCGGCGCAGCTTCTCGAACAGTCGGCGAACGACGACGACCGCACCCTCACACGGCTCATCTGCGACGAGGCCGACCGCATCGTGAAGCTGGTCGACCGCATGGAGGTGTTCGCTGACGAGCGGCCGGTCGCGCGCGAACCCGTCAACATCCACATCGTGCTCGATCACGTGAAGCGGCTCGCCCAGACGGGCTTCGGCCGCCACATCAAGTTCGTCGAGGAATACGATCCCTCGCTGCCGCCGGTGCTCGCCAATCGCGACCAGCTCGTGCAGGTCTTCCTCAATCTGGTGAAGAATGCCGCCGAGGCGATCGGCGAGACGGCAAGCGACGGCGAAATCCATCTGACCACCGCGTTCCGGCCGGGCGTGCGCCTGTCGCTGCCGGGCAGCAAGACGCGGGTGTCGCTGCCGCTCGAATTCTGCGTCAAGGACAACGGGCCGGGCGTGCCCGACGACCTGCTGCCGCACCTGTTCGATCCGTTCGTGACGACCAAGCCGACCGGTTCCGGCCTCGGCCTGGCGCTCGTCGCCAAGATCGTCGGGGATCACGGCGGCATCATCGAATGCGAGTCGCAACCGCGACGAACGATCTTTCGCGTGCTCATGCCCATGTTCATGGGTGACGACGCCGAGCCGGGCGGCGACACCTGAAGAGGACTCCATGCCCGCGGGAAACATTCTGGTTGCCGACGACGACGGTGCGATCCGCACCGTTCTCAATCAGGCTCTGTCGCGCGCCGGTTACGAGGTGCGCTCCACCAGCAACGCCGCCACGCTCTGGCGCTGGGTGAGCCAGGGCGACGGCGATCTCGTCATCACCGACGTCGTGATGCCGGACGAGAACGCCTTCGATCTGCTGCCGCGGATCAAGAAGATGCGTCCCGATCTGCCCGTCATCGTCATGAGCGCGCAAAACACCTTCATGACGGCGATCCGTGCGTCCGAGCGCGGCGCCTACGAGTATCTGCCCAAGCCCTTCGACCTCAAGGAATTGATCGCCATCGTCGGCCGCGCGCTGTCGGAGCCGAAGGAGCGCCCGCGCGCGGTTCCCGCCGCCGAGGACTTCGATTCGATCCCGCTGGTCGGGCGGTCGCCAGCCATGCAGGAAATCTATCGGGTGCTGGCCCGGCTGATGCAGACGGATCTGACCGTCATGATCACCGGCGAGTCCGGCACCGGCAAGGAGCTCGTCGCCCGCGCGCTGCACGACTACGGCAAGCGGCGCGGCGGCCCGTTCGTCGCCATCAACATGGCGGCGATCCCGCGCGATCTGATCGAATCCGAGCTGTTCGGGCACGAGAAGGGAGCCTTCACGGGCGCCAACACGCGTAACCCCGGCCGCTTCGAGCAGGCCGAAGGCGGAACCCTGTTCCTCGACGAGATCGGCGACATGCCGATGGAGGCGCAGACCAGGCTGCTGCGCGTCCTGCAGCAGGGCGAATACACGACGGTCGGCGGCCGCACGCCGATCAAGACGGACGTGCGCATCGTCGCGGCCACCAATAAGGACCTGCGGGTGCTGATCCAGCAGGGGCTGTTCCGCGAGGACCTGTTCTTCCGCCTCAACGTCGTCCCGCTGCGCCTGCCGCCCTTGCGCGAGCGGGTCGAGGACATCCCGGACCTGATCCGGCACTTCTTCGCCCAGGTGGAACGCGAGGGCCTGCCGGCCAAGCAGATCGACCAGGCGGCGCTCGACCGACTGAAGCACTATCGTTGGCCGGGGAACGTGCGCGAACTGGAGAACCTGGCGCGGCGGCTCGCGGCGCTTTATCCACAGGAGATCATCAGTGCGGCGGTGATCGACGCCGAGCTCTCCCAGCCAGCGATGAGCCTGCCGGCCGAGGAGCCATCGACGGAGGACAACCTGTCCGCCGCGGTCGAGCGGCATCTGGCGCGCTACTTCTCGACATTCGACGACAAGCTGCCGCCGCCCGGCCTCTATCACCGGATCCTGCGGGAAATCGAATATCCGCTGCTCTCCGCCGCGCTCGCCGCCACGCGCGGAAACCAGATCCGGGCGGCCGATCTGCTCGGCGTCAATCGCAACACGCTGCGCAAGAAGATCAGAGACCTCGACATCCAGGTCATCCGCACCAGCGGTTAGGCGCGCCGGCCTGACCAGGCACCGTGATATCTCGATCGCGGTCGGCGATAAGCTGCTGATTTGTCCGTGGATTTGTTGTGCCGCAATTCGGCAACATTGTTGTAGAAAAGCATCAGTTGCGTTAAGCGACGGGGAGGGACGGTGTGCGTGCGAGGCCACGGCCTCTCGCGTCCGCGCCGCCGGCACGGGGACTCATGGCGAGCGTCGATCAGGCCGCAATCGCGGACGTGACCGTGACGGGAGTTCCCCGGCCGGGCGCGATGCGACGCGCGGCAGGCCCGATCGCGGTGGGCATCGCCCTGCTGTCGTCGCTGGCCACGTTCCTGGTCCTCGCCGGCCTGACGCCGATTTCCCCGACCCACAACGTCGTCGTCAGCCTGCTGCTGATCAATGCGTCGACCGGCCTGCTGCTGGTCGCCATCATCGCCAGCGAAGTCTGGAAGGTCATCCAGGCCCGCCGCGCCGGCCGGGCCGGCTCGCGGCTGCACGTACGCATCGTCGGCCTGTTCTCGATCATCGCCGCCGCGCCGGCCATCCTGGTGTCGGTCGTCGCCAGCGTCACGCTCGATCGCGGCCTCGACCGCTTCTTCTCGACCCGCACCCGCGCCGTCATCGAGAACTCGCTGATCGTCGCCGAGGCCTATGTGCGCGAGCACGCGCAACTGATCCGTGGGGACGCCATGGCGGTCTCCTACGATCTCACGCGCGCCAAGCCGCTGTTCGACCAGGACCGCGAGCGGTTCCGTCAACTGCTCAATGCGCTCGCGTCTTTCCGCGGCCTGCCGGCCGCGATCATGATCCGCAGCGATCAGTCCGTGATCGAGCAGTCCGACATCAAGATGGATCGGGACCTGCGCAAGCCTTCAAGCGCGGTCCTGGCCACGATCACCGATACCGAGCCGCAGATCGCGCTCATTCCCGACGCCAATTACGTCGCGGCCGTCATCAAGTTACGCGACTACGACGACGCGTACCTATACGTCGCCCGGCCGCTCGATCCGCGCGTGGTCGCGCAGTTGCGCGCGACACAAACGAGCATCGGCGAATATGCCGCACTCGAAGCGCGACGGCTCGGCGTGCAGGTCGCATTCGCGCTGATGTATGCGGTGATCGCGCTGACGGTCCTGCTGTCGGCCGTCTGGATCGGACTTAATTTCGCCAACCTGCTTGTCGCACCAATACGTCGCCTGATCGGAGCGGCGAAGCTGGTCTCGACCGGCAATCTCTACGTTCAGGTTCCGGTGCGGCGGTCGGAGGGCGACCTCGCTCAGCTCGGCGAGACTTTCAACAACATGACGCAGGAGCTCCGGACGCAGCGTGACGACCTCGTGCGGGCCCGCGACGTCATCGACAGCCGCCGCCGGTTCACCGAGGCGGTGCTGGCCGGCGCGAGCGCCGGCGTCATCGGCGTCGACGCCGAGGGGCGCATCAGCATTCTCAACCGGTCGGCCGAGAAGCTGATCGGCCTGTCCTCCGCCGAAGCTCGCGGGCGCGCGCTTCCCGAGGCGGTCCCGGAGCTCGCCGAGATGCTGGAGGGCGCGCGCACCGGCATGCAGCGGTTCGTGCAGGGACAGGTGACGCTCAGCCGCAACGGCCGGGAACGGAACCTCTCCGTGCGTGTCACGACCGAACAATCGGCCGATCCCGAGCACGGCTACGTCGTCACCCTCGACGACATCACCGAGCTCGTCGCGGCACAGCGCACGTCGGCGTGGGCCGATGTCGCGCGCCGCATCGCCCACGAAATCAAGAACCCGCTCACGCCGATCCAACTCTCGGCCGAGCGGCTGCGCCGCAAATACGGCGCGGTCATCACCGACGACAAGGCGGTGTTCGAGCAGTGCACCGACACGATCGTGCGCCAGGTCGACGACATCCGCCGCATGGTCGACGAATTCTCGCGCTTCGCCCGCATGCCCAAGCCGGTGATCGCCGCCGAAGACGTCGCCGACACGGTGCGCCAGGTCGTGTTCCTGATGCGGGTCGGGAACGCCGAAATCGACATCGACGTGGAGATCGCGGAAGATCCGATGCCGGCGCGCTTCGACCGCCGCCTGATCTCGCAGGGACTGACCAACATCATCAAGAATGCGACGGAGGCGGTCGCAGCCGTCCCGTCCGAAACGCTCGGCCGCGGACGCATTCGCGTCTCCGCGGCACGCGAATCCGGTGACATCGTCATCGACGTGATCGACAACGGCATCGGTCTGCCGAAAGACAACCGCAGCCGTCTGCTCGAACCCTACGTAACGACCCGGGAAAAGGGGACAGGTCTCGGGCTCGCCATCGTGGGGAAAATCCTGGAAGACCACGGCGGCGGCATTGAACTGCATGATGCCGCCGAGAAGATACCGGACGCGCGGGGCGCATGGGTGCGCATGCGGTTTGCGGCCGAGGTCGTGACCTCGCCCGATCACCCAGTGTTGCAAGAGGCAAGCGAGCGATAATCATGGCGTCCGACATTCTCATCGTCGACGACGAAGCGGATATCCGCGAACTCGTGGCCGGAATCCTGCAGGACGAAGGCTACGAAACCCGTACGGCGCGCGACAGCGACGACGCGATCAACGCCGTCAGGACCCGGCGGCCCAGCCTGGTGTTCCTGGACATCTGGCTGCAGGGCAGCCGGCTCGACGGGCTGCAGCTTCTCGATCTGTTCAAGGAGGAGCACCCCGAGCTGCCGGTGGTGATGATCTCCGGCCACGGCAACATCGAAACCGCCGTCGCGGCCATCAAGCGCGGCGCCTACGACTTCATCGAGAAGCCGTTCAAGGCCGATCGCCTCATCCTGGTCGCCGACCGCGCGCTCGAGACCTCGCGGCTCAAGCGCGAAGTCAGGGAGCTCAAGCAGCTCGCGCCCATCGCGGCGGCGCTCGTCGGACGTTCGCCGGCCATCAACCAGTTGCGCCAGACGATCGAGCGGGTCGCACCGACCAACAGTCGTATCCTCATCGTCGGCCCGTCCGGCGCCGGCAAGGAGCTGACCGCGCGCACCATTCACGCGCTCTCGGCGCGCAGCAGCGCGCCGTTCGTGGTGATCAACGCGGCGGCGATCACGCCCGAGCGCATGGAAATCGAGCTGTTCGGCATCGACCAGACCAACGGAACGCACTCCCGCAAGATCGGCGCGCTCGAAGAAGCGCATGGTGGAACGCTGTTCATCGACGAGATCGCCGACATGCCGCGGGAGACGCAGAACAAGATTCTGCGCGTCCTGGTCGACCAGACGTTCCAGCGCGTCGGCGGCAGCACCAAGGTCGCGGTCGACGTCCGCATCGTGTCCTCGACCAGCCGCAACCTGGAAACCGAGATCGCCGAAGGCCGCTTCCGCGAAGACCTCTACCATCGGCTCTCGGTCGTGCCGATCCGCGTGCCGCCCTTGGCGGAGCGCCGGGAAGACATCCCGGAACTCGTCGATTATTTCATGGAGCAGATCTCGCACGCGACCGGCCTTCCGAAGCGCCGGATCGGCGAGGACGCGCTGGCGGTCCTGCAATCGCACGACTGGCCCGGCAACGTCCGCCAACTGCGCAACAACGTCGAACGCCTGATGATCCTTGCCGGCGGCGACGCCGATGCGGTGATCGATGCCAGCATGCTGCCGCTGGACGTCGGCTCGATGGTGCCGAGCATGCCGAACGCAAACGGCGGCGAGCATCTGATGGGCATGGCGCTGCGCGATGCGCGCGAGGTATTCGAGCGCGAGTATCTGCGCGCGCAGATCAGCCGCTTCGGCGGCAACATCTCGCGCACTGCGGAATTCGTCGGCATGGAGCGCTCGGCGCTGCACCGCAAGCTCAAAGCCCTCGGCATGGACTGACGGCTTGCGATGTCGCGCATTGCCTACGTTAACGGCCGCTACCGGCCGCATCGCGACGCGATGGTCCACGTCGAGGATCGCGGCTATCAGTTCGCCGACGGCGTCTACGAAGTCTGCGAAGTGAGGGGAGGGCAGATCGTCGACGAGCGCCGCCATCTCGATCGGCTTCGCCGCTCGCTCGCCGAACTTCGCATCCGCGAGCCGATGCCGCCGGCCGCCCTCGGGGTCGTGCTGCGCGAGACGATCCGGCGAAACCGGGTGCGGGACGGCTTGGTCTATCTGCAAATCACGCGCGGGGTCGCACGGCGCGACCATGCCTTTCCGCCGCCCGGCACCCCGCCGAGCCTGGTCGTGACCGTGCGTAATGTCGCCCGGTCGCGCGGCGACGAAGCGGCGGCGGACGGCATCGCGGTGATCACC
>CAYVBN010000654.1:0-8302 GCA_964449645.1 uncultured Hyphomicrobiales bacterium | reverse complement strand
CGGGGACGCGCCATGCGTCGCGGTCAGGCGGATCGGGAGTCGGGACGGTGCACCTCGCGGCACCCGTAGCAGTCCCTCACGTGCATGTTGAAGAACTGCCCCTTGGACGGCGCTCGCACGAACCGGTGATAGACCTCCGGCGCGACCCCGAAGAAAGTGTAGGTCTTGCCGTTGGTGAAGCGCACGGTGATTTCGTAGTTCGCCTCGTCGTAGTCGATCTGTCTGATCACGGAGGAGAGGACGTAAACCATCGGTCGACCCGCGTTCCGCTTCGCGCCACACCTGACTTGCCTACGGCCGCTGCGTCCGCCCGTCGGCTGCCGCAGGTTGGGCGACCGTACTTGCGCGACCGTCGCCGGCGCCGCAATGCCGTCGTGCGGCTTCGTCTTTGAAGAAAAACACGGCTGACGCGGAATGGTTGCATCGGGTGGCACAGGATCGCGGCCACCATGCGGCGTCGCGGCCGAGCGGATGCCGGCGCGCGCTGCCGCCACCTGCGGGCGGAGCGGCTACTCGCTGATCGTCTTGACGACGTCCGACACCGGCCGCGTCGACACCGTCGGGACTTTCTGCTCCTTGAGGATCAGCTCGTCATAGGACGCGATCGTCTGCACCGGCGCCTTGGCCTTCATGTGCACGATCTTATAGCCGTTGGCCTTGAGCTGGTTCAGCAGCTCGGAAAGGGCGAGGGCGGTGGCGTGCTGGAAATCGTGCATGAGCACGATTCCCTTCCCGTGCTTCTTCAGCTTGGTCATGACCGAGTGGATCACTTGGTCGGGCTTCCGGATCTTGAAGTCGAAAGAGTCCAGGTCGGTCGAGAAGATCGCGATGTTGCGTTCGCCCAGGTAGGTGGCCAGCTCGGGCGGGTGGCGCAGGGCCGGAAAGCGGAAGAACGGCGATCCCGGCGCGCCCAACGCGAAGCGGACGGCACTGATGCCCTTTTCGATCTCGTCCTTCGCCTCTTCGGGCGTCTTTTTCGAGAGATCGGCGTGCGACCAGGTATGCGATCCGATCGTGTGTCCCTGCGCGGCCACTTCGCGGAGAATCTCCGGGTGCCACATTGCGTGCTTGCCGATCGGGAAGAAGGTCGCCTTGATGCAGTGTGAGGCGAGCGCGGCGAGGACCGCCGGCGTGTTGCCGGGCCAGGGTCCGTCATCGAACGTCAGCACGACCTCGTTCGGGCGCAGGAAATCCAGCTCCTTGAAGTGTTCGAATCCGAATCCGGGCCCTCCGGTGGTGTCGATCTCCACGGTGCGGGAGATCCCGAGCGCGTTCGGATTGGCGCAGGTGTGCGCCGGAGCAGGCGCCGTCGGCAGAGCCGCGGCTGTCGGGGCGGGAGGCGTCTGCGCGGTGCGCACGGGAGCCGGTTCGGGCGCGGCGGCCTGTTCGGCCGGCGGCGTGGCCGCGGGGGCCGGCGAAACGACGGCCGGCATGCGCGACGCGGAGCCGGTCGTGGCGGGAAGCGGCAGAGGCCCGCTCTTTTGCGTGCGGACGGCGCCAACGGCTGCCAGCGACACGGCTGCAAGCACGAATGCGGCCACGGCTACACGCATTGATTCCTCCTTCCGCGGTTAATCGCGGACGAGTGCAGTTCTCAGGGTATGTCATTGATGCGCCGATGACCCCGGGTGTCAATCGAGCGTTCCAAAACCGGTTAAGAGCCGAAGGGCGCTGGCCGGCGCGTCCCTGCGAGGGCGATGCGCCCCCACGCAGAACCAAAAAACCCGATGGGGGAATGCTTTGCGGGGAGTTCGGAGCTTATTCGGCTCCGTCGAGCTCTTTCACGACCGCGTCGATGACGCGGGCATCCGTCGGCTCGATCTCGCTCGGGAAGACGCGGGCGATATGCCCATCACGACCGATCAGATATTTGTGAAAGTTCCAGCGCGGCGCGTCGAGCGGCCGCTCAGACGCTGCCCAGCGGTAGAATGGATGCGCGCCTACGCCCTTGACGCCCGTCTTGGCGGCGATCGGGAAACTCACCCCGTACTGGCCGTGCGCGGTCGCATCGATGTCGCTTGCTCCGCCCGGCTCCTGGCCGCCGAAATCATTCGACGGAACGCCGACGATCATGAGCCCACGATCGTGAAATCGTCGCCAGAGCTCTTGAAGCCCGGCATATTGGGGCGTGTAGCCGCACAGCGACGCCGTATTGACCACGAGGATCGGCTTGCCGGCGTAATCGACAAGCCTGATGTCGGGTCCCGTCAGGCCCGCGAACGAAAACGCATAAGCGGTGACGCGGCTCATCTGCGAAGACTCGGCTGCGGCGGGTGAGGCGAGGGCGGCGGCCAACAAACCGACCACCTGCCTGCGGTCAACGATCGGCATCGCGCGGCTCCTGTCGTGTCCCGCCGAACAATAGCCGAATCTCGGCGCGTCATCGAGATCTGTGATGCCGGCCCGTCAGGTGGCCGAAAACAAGCTTCCTGATCATCGAAGCACCGGCATCGTGCCCCGGGCGCACTGCTGCGCGAAGCGGTGCGGTACAGACCCCGCGGTCCAGAAGATAGAGCACGCATGGGTCCCGGATCTGCGGCGCATCACGCAATCAGCTTTCGCAGATTGCGCAACTTAATCTGCGCGTGCTGCAGCGCAGATCCGGGGTCCACAGTCTCTTTTCGCTGTGATGACAGAGGCCGACGCGCTCAGCTCAGCACCTTGTATTTCTTGAACCACGCGGTCATGCGTTGCCACGCGTCCTCCGCCGCTTCCTTGCGATAGCTCGGCCGGTAGTCGGCATGGAAGCCGTGCGGCGCACCCGGATAGATGTGGAATTCGGCGGTCTTGCCGGCCGCGGCCAGGGCGGCCTTCATCTTCTCGACCGAGTCGACCGAGATGCCCGTGTCGGCTTCGCCGTAGAGGCCGAGCACCGGACACTTCACCTGCGCAGCGAGCGAGAGCGCGTTCTTCGGCATGGCGTCGTTCGTGTTGTCGGCGAGCGGGCCGTAGAACGCGACCGCCGCCTTCAGGTTGGGATTGTGGGTCGAGTAGAGCCAGGTGCTCCGTCCGCCGCGGCAGAAGCCCATCATGCCGAGCCGGGAGGTGTCGCCGCCCTGCGATTTCGCCCACTGCACAGTGGCATCGAGATCGGGCAGCAGTTCGGAATCCTTCTTGCTGTTGACGAGCGGCATCAGCTTGGAGATTTCGGTGACTTTGGTCAGGTCGCCGAGGCGGAAGTAATAGTCCGGCGCGACCGCGAAAGCGCCGAGCTTCCCGAGGCGTCGCACCACGTCCTTGATGTACTCGTGGATACCGAAGATCTCCATGGCGACGAGGATGACCGGCGGATTGGCGACGTTGGCGGGGCGCGCGAAGTAGCCGCCCATCTCGCCGCCCGCAACCTTGATCTTGGGCTCACCGACCGTGAGGCCGTTCGTGTCGGTGTGGATGACGTCGGCGCGCACCGGGCCCGCGCACAGGGTGTAGCCCGCGGCGGCAGCCGCCGAGGCTGTCATGAAACCGCGCCGCGAGAGGTCCGGCGCCGTGTGCCTCATGCCCTCGATATCGGACATCAGGGGCCGTTCGGGTATCTCGTGCTGTACAGACATCAGCTTCTCCTTGCTTGATCCGCTTTCCGCGGATCCCGTTCGTTTGGCCGTCGGTCGACGGCGAACGCGCTCGCCGTCCCTGCCCACATGCTCTCCCCGGCGCCGCCTGCGCGGCGAGGATAGCCCTGGAGACGCAGTGTGGCGCGTGCCGGGATGAAAACAATCGAGCGGGGCGCCTTATTCGGTTCGGTCGCGGACTTGGCAGTCCGCCTGCCGGCGCGATCCGGCGGCCCGCAAGCGGCTGAAAAAGTCGGGGGAAAAAAGGGGCCGCCTCTCCCTTTTGCGGATGGTCCCGCCCATGATTCCGTTCCGATTCGCGTGAGCGTTGTGTCCTGCGTGAGATGTGTCGTGGGTCCTAAAGTAGGGTGCCAGTCATGTTGTTCGACGCGCAAGAGCATCGCTCCAGAGCGCTGGAGTATTCACGTCTAGCCAGTGAAACGAAGTCCCGCAGCACGCGTGAGCATTTTCTCCGCATGGCCTACACGAGCCTGCTGCTGGCAAAAAACGCCGATTGGATCAAATCGACCGACGAGTTTCTGCGCAAGCAGCAGACGCGTTCGGGTCGATATAGCCGCTAGCTGAGCATCGCCGCAGTCGGGCGAGGGCCGTGGGTCCTCGCGCGGTCGGTCGTGACTTGAGCGGCGCGGATCAGACTGACGCCGAGACGAGGCGCGGCGCCGGTCGGCGTGCAGGGCGTTCGGACATCGCCGGCGACGGCTCCGCCGATCGGTCGTCGGCGCGCGTCTGCGCTTTGCGGCGGCGTTCGTTGTAGAACTTGATGACGCGCCGTGCCGTCCTGGCGTTGAGCCGGTCGAACTTGAGCAGGGCCTGCTCGACGTCGTTCACCGACAGGCCGCGGTCTGCCGCCTGCATGGTCATGATGGCCTTGGCGGTCGTGCGCGAGCATCCCGCCGCTTTGGCGAGAATCAGCACGAGTTCCGGGTCGGCGTCGAGCAACGCGCGTTCGACGAGGTCGACCGGGAAGCGGCCGAGCAGCGACAGCGCGACCACGGTGCGTTCGAAGTCCTGCGTGCGCGCACGCGCGTGCACCTCCGACTCGGTGAGCTGGCAGGTGGCGTAGCGCCGTTTGGCCGCCGCCTTGGCGCGCACGTGCTGAGTGCAGGCTTCGCGAACCTCGCGGTTGATGTCTTCGGCGACCTCGGCAACGAGATCGCGGATCTCGGCGGCGGCGCGCGGGTTGGCCGCCTGCAGCCGCGCGCGAACGCCGGCGGTCGCGGTCTGGAGCAGCTTGAGGAAATGATGGCGCGGAAGATCGCGCCGGGTTGCGACGTGATGCGCGAGCGTCTCGTCGTCCTCCGCGCGCGCGACGAGCTTGCCGAAGCCGGCATCCGAGAAACGCGCGCCGGCGTTGAGCGCGACCGAGTGGACGACCTTGCGGTTGCCGCGATTGACCAGGACGTCGGTGACCGCCTCGCTCAGCGAACGCCGCTGCGCGATGGCATAGAGGTGGTCCTGGCTCTTGGTGCTGGCATTGGCGACGAGGTCGTCGTCGTCGAGCTGCGGCGAGCGGCTCAGCACCGGTCCGGCGACCGAAATCTCGTCGTCGAAGGCAAGCGTGCGGATCAGCTTCGGCGGTGCGTTGACGACGTCGGCCAGCCGTTGCGACAGTTTGGCACGCGCCTTGGTCTCGATCTCCGCCGCGAGGCGCAGCAGCAGGCCGTCGAAGAGCTCGACCTGGTCTTCCGAATAGCGGGTCGAACCCGCGAGGAAGAGATCGGCGATGCGGGTCAAAACCCGCTTGCGCTCGGCAGGCGGGCCCGAGGCGACGGCGCTTTCGAGTTCGTCGATCAAGGATGAGAGCTGCCGCATGATCTCTTGCCCGCCTTCCACGGGGATCGCTTGCCCGATCCCTTGGGCGATACACTACCGATGAGGCGTGAATAATCGCTTGGCGGCGAGGAACCGGGCACGAGACAAATATTCGGAAAATTTGAACGATCGTGCAGTTTGAGACCTGCCGGACGCGGGCGCATTTCCGCCGTCGCGGGGGCCTTACAGGCTGCGGCCGTCGAACGGCGTGGGCGACAAAGTCGTCACGTCCACGCCGTCGAGACAGCGTACGTTGACCGCGATCATCTCGGACTCGCTGCCCGGCGCCGTGCCGCGGGCGAACGGCTGCGTCCCGCAGCGCGGGCAGAACAGATGGCGGATGGCATTCTTGTTGAACCGGTACTCGGTCAGTTCGCCAGCGCGCAGCGCGAACCGCTCGGCCGGAACGAAGGTCAGCAGCAGCCCCTTCTTGCTGCAGATCGAGCAGTTGCAGGCCATGACCTTGTCGATGCTGGTCGTCACTTCGAAGCGGACGTCACCGCAGTGACATCCGCCGGAATAGGTCCGCATGTCCGCCATGATGAATTCCCGGTTTGACTTTGCGCCCATCATAGACCGCGGCCGGCCGCCGCTCCAACGGCCTCCGCCTTTCGGGCGACGGGATGATCGGCAGGGGCAAAATCGCAGGACGACGGATACCGAAAGCAATTTCACTCGCCTGCTGCGGCCGTTTTCGCTCCGCGCTTCTTTGTTCCCCGCGGGCGCCGCCGATCGAGCGGGCGGGACTCGGGTCCATTGCCGGGCGGAAGCGCCAGGAGTTGGCCGAGATCGGACGCGGCCGAGCGCGCGTCGGCCTCGGCAATCAGATGCGCGTGACGGCGCATCACGCGCGCCGCTTCGCGGGCGCGCGATTCGTGCAGAGCGCGCCACAGCGCCGCCCAGATGGCCGATAGCCGTCTCGGCTGGGACAGCTCCCGTTCTCCTCCGACTGTGTTCGTGTCCATGGCGGCCGCGCTGCCGGGACAGGACGGGCCAGTGTGACTGCGAGCGGACGGACGCATCTCGGTCTCCGGATTTGCATCGGGAATGTTTGTGGCATCGATCGATCCGGCCGGGCGTGAGGCAGTTCACGCTTCGATGTCATCCCGCATGCCTGCGGATCCGTCCTCGACAACCGGAGAGCTTGCCGCGCGCATTATCAGTGGCGCGCGAGTGCCGCCGCGTCGATGAGAGTGGCGCTATCGGAGTTGATGCGCGTCATTCGGTCGAGCTTCGCCAACCCGGCGACGGTGAGAAACATCAGGCCGCACAGGAGCGCGAACTTGCAGAGCCAGATGGTGAGGCTGGGCCCGTCGTCATCGATGAAGTGCCGCCACCGTCGGCGCGCCGTCGGGAAGAGTCTCCGTCGCGGTTGCCCCGGATCGTCGGAGATCGGCCGGCCGATGCGGATTCTTGCCATCGCTCGCTTCGTGCTCGGGACCGTCCCGAAAGGCGCGGACATGAGCACCAGGCCGGCGATCTTTCGTCATCTGATCGGATGACGAACGGCTGAATGTGACGATGCGGATCGGCCAGACCGGCCGCTCTCCTCCGGGAGTGGATCATGTCATCCGCGTCGTGTCATCCGCGGGGCAAGCGCCTTCGCCCCTCGTGCGATGGGAAGACCGCGGGTTCCGCCGCGAGCAGACAAGCCGAAAAAAAGCCCGGCCATTGGCCGGGCTTTAGGAGCGGTTTCCCGCGGACCTAGTCGTCGTCCTTGTCGCGCAGAGCGTCCTTGGCGCTGCCGACGGCGTTGCGGACCTTGCCTTCCGCCTTGTCGGCCTTGCCTTGGGCTTGCAGCTTGGCGTCGCCGGTGAGCTCGCCTGCCTTGTCCTTCACAGCGCCTTTCGCCTGCTGCAGGGAACCTTTGATTCTTTCTTTGTCCATTCTGGCCTCCTGTTGTGTGTGGAAAGAAAACGCCGCGCGCTGCAATGCGTTCCGGGACCGACAGCATGGGCATGGGCGCGGGCGTGCGCCTGCATTGCGGCCCGTGCCGACGGCGCTATGATGCCGCCCGCAACCGTGCACGGAGGACAGAATGCCGGAAGTCGTTTTCTATGCGTTGGGCGGCCGCTCGGTCGAGCAGAAGCGCGCGCTCGTGAAGGACATCACCGAGGCGGTGGTGAAGAACTACTCCGTCGAGCCAGGGGCCGTGGTGGTCACGATCGTCGAGTCGGCGAAAGAGGACAAGGCGAAGGGCGGCGTCCTGTTCAGCGACATGGGACAGAAGAAATAAATAAATGCATCCCGAGAGCGGTTCCGCTCTCGGGACATTCGGCGAATGGTCTTCAAGGTACGCGTCAAGGGGCGCGTTGCGGTGATGATCCGCAGACGATTATCGATAGACCCTGCGCGCCACGCCGCGAATGACAGGCACCTCGCGGACCCAGACCGTTCCGTTGTCGAATTGGATCTTGGTGCCGTCGGGAGAGATCATCGCTCCCTGGTCCCATTTGTCGACCCAGATGCGGCTCGGATATTCGATGTATCCGGTCGCCGCATTTCCGGCTTCGCTCACGAGATTGACGTCCGTCCCGGACTGGCCAATGAAGGCTCGCAACCCTTCGTAGCCGGGCCGGCAGAGATGCACACATCGGTAGACGCCGTCGACATTGATCGGCGGGTCGGCGAAGGCCGGGGTGGAGATCGCTGCGGCCAAAAAGGCGGCACCCAACGCGAGCTTCATCGCTACCTCCTGTCCGTTGATGGAAGTCTTTTCGAAATTGCCGGTACCACGCTGGGGAATGGTTGTGACGTACTCCAACGGCGTGGGCGGCCGTTTCGGGCGCGTGAAGGCAACGCGGTTTGAAACGTGTTGTTCCTGGGGAGGCGGCGTTTGACGGAGACGTCCGATTTGGCCCCGTCGGTTCCGCCGCCAACCGAATGAGCGGTGCGTTCGGCCGGCGACCGTTCCGAAGATG
>CAYVBN010000653.1:0-8323 GCA_964449645.1 uncultured Hyphomicrobiales bacterium | reverse complement strand
GCGACCTCGCCGCCTTCGGCACCGCCCATTGCCGGCTGCGCCTCGATCAGGCGTCGGCGGCCGACGCCATCGCCCGCGTCATCACCCAGAATGGCGGCAAGATCAGCCGCGGCGTCGACCCGATCGCCGCCCTCAAGGCGGTTAAGAATCCCGTCGAGATCGCCGGCGCGCGCGCCGCGCATCTTCGCGACGGGGTTGCCCTTACCCGCTTTCTCGCCTGGTTCGACAGCGCGGCCGCAACCGGCAAACTGACGGAGATCGACGCGGTCGTCGCGCTCGAAAGCTTCCGCCGCGAGACCGGGGTTCTCAAGGACATCTCGTTCCCGACCATCTCGGGCGCCGGTCCGAACGGCGCGATCGTGCACTATCGGGTGACGCGCGCCTCCAACCGGCGCATCGCGGCGGGCGAGCTTTTCCTGATCGATTCCGGCGCGCAATACGAAGACGGAACGACCGACGTCACCCGCACGCTGGCGGTCGGCGCGCCAACGGACGAAATGCGCGACCGCTACACGCGCGTGCTCAAGGGCCACATCGCGATCGCCCGTGCGGTCTTTCCCGACGGAACGACGGGGGCGCAGATCGATACGCTCGCGCGCCAATCCTTGTGGGAGGCCGGGCTCGACTTCGATCACGGCACCGGCCACGGAGTGGGCAGCTATCTCTCGGTGCACGAAGGACCGCCGCGCATCTCCAAGCTCGGCGCCACCGCGCTCAAGCCCGGCATGATCCTGTCCAACGAGCCCGGCTACTACAAGACCGGCGCCTACGGGATCCGCATCGAGAATCTGGTTCTGGTCACCGAAGCGCCGCCGGTCGCGGGCGCCGAGAAGACGCTCAACGCCTTCGAGACGCTGACGCTCGCGCCGATCGACAAGCGCGTGATCGCACCGCGGCTGATGACGGCCGGCGAGATCGCCTGGCTCGACGCCTATCACGAGCGGGTCTGGCAGATGCTCTCGCCGCATCTCGACGAGGCGACCCGCGCGTGGCTCGACACCGCCACGCGGCCGCTCGCGGCGTAGCGCCGATGGTGCCCGTCAGAGCACGGCTCAGGAGAGCGCAGTACAGGAGAGCCTAGTTCAGGGTTGGCGGCCGATGAGCGCGAACCACTCGTCTTCGGTCAGAACCGTCACGCCTGCGGCGCGCGCCTTCTCGAGCTTCGACCCGGCCCCCGGCCCCGCCACGACGTAATCGGTCTTTTTCGATACCGAGCCTGCCACCTTGGCGCCGAGGCGCTCGGCCGTCGCCTTCGCCTCGTCGCGCGTCATCTTCTCGAGCGATCCGGTGAACACGATCGTCTTGCCGGCGACGGGCGAGTCCTTCGGCTTCTCGGCATCGATGATCCGCAGGTGCCGCGCCAGCCGCTCGACGATTCCGCGGTTGTGCTCCTCCTTGAAGTAGGCGGTGAGGCTGTCGATCACCGTGTCGCCGATCTGATCGATGGCGTCCATCTCGGTGCGCGCCTCCTCGTCACCCTTGGTGAGCCGCATGCAGGCTTCGTGGAATGCGTGCCAGGAGCCGTACCCGCGCGCGAGCGCCAGCGCGGTGGTGTCGCCGATGTGGCGGATGCCGAGCGCATAGATGAAGCGGTCGAGCGGGACCTCGCGGCGTGCCGCAATCGCGCCGAACAGGTTCCGCACCGACGTCGCGCCGAACCCCTCTTCCTCCTCGAGCTTGATCTCGGCGTTGCGCGCTTCGAGCGTGAAGATGTCGCCCGGCTCCTTGACCCAGCCGCGCTCGAAAAACAATTCGATCTGCTTCTCGCCCAGTCCGTCGATATCGAGCGCGCGGCGCGAGACGAAATGCTTGAGGTGCTCGATGCGCTGGAACGGGCAGGCGAATTCCCCCGAGCAGCGGAAGCGCACGCCCTCCTCGCCCGCCGCATTGATCTCGCGCACAACCGGCGTGTGCAAATGGCACGGACATTTCTTCGGGAATTCATACGGCTCCTTGCCGCGCGGTTTGTCCGTCACCACCCCGAGCACCTGCGGGATGACATCGCCGGCGCGCTGAATCCGCACCGTGTCGCCGATGCGCACGTCGAGCCGGGCGATCTCGTCCGCGTTGTGCAGGGTTGCGTTCTGCACCACGACGCCGCCGACCGTGACCGGTTCGAGCTTGGCGACCGGCGTGAGCGCCCCGGTGCGCCCGACCTGGACCTCGATGTCGCGCACGACCGTGATTGCCTTCTCGGCCGGGAACTTGTGCGCGATCGCCCAGCGCGGGGTGCGCGAGACGAAGCCGAGACGGTCCTGCCAGTCGATCCGATCGACCTTGTAGACGACACCGTCGATGTCGTAGTCGAGCGAGCTGCGCTCCTGCTCGATCTCGTGATGGAACGCGAGGATCGCGTCAAGCGACCGGCAGACCCGCGTCAACGGGTTCGTCTTGAAGCCGCACGCGGCGAACCATTTCAGCATGCCGGATTGCGTCTCGGCCGGCAGGTGGCTCATCTCACCCCAGGCATAGGCGAAGAATCCAAGCGGGCGCGAGGCGGTGATCGACGGATCGAGCTGACGCAAGGAGCCCGCGGCCGAATTGCGCGGGTTGGCGAAAACCTGCTTGCCGGCCGCCTCCTGCCGCTTGTTGAGGGCGAGGAACGCCGACTTGGTCATGTAGACTTCGCCGCGCACCTCGCAGACCTGCGGCACGTTCCTGCCCTTGAGATGCTTCGGCACGTCGGCGAGCGTGCGGACATTCGGCGTGACGTCCTCGCCGATGGAGCCGTCGCCGCGCGTCGCCGCGACGACGAGCTCGCCTGCCTCGTAGCGCAGCGAGCAGGACAAACCGTCGATCTTGGGCTCGGCGGTGAAGATCACATCTTCGTCGGCCGGCAGGCGGAGAAACCGGCGGATGCGCTCGACGAACTCGGTCACGTCCTCTTCGCTGAACGCGTTCTGCAGCGACAGCATCGGGATCGCGTGCCGCACCTTGGCGAATTTTCCCGACGGCGCGGCGCCGACGCGGCGCGAGGGCGAATCCGTCCGCACGAGCGCAGGGAACCGCTTTTCGATCGCCTCGTTGCGCTGGCGAAGCGCGTCGTATTCGGCGTCCGAAACACTCGGCGCGTCTTCCTGGTAGTAACGGCGATCGTGTTCGGCGATCTGGGCAGCAAGCCGCTTCAGCTCCGCCTTGGCCTGGCTCTCGTTCAGGTCCTCGACGGCGATCTTTGCAATGTCGCGTGCAGTCATGGGATCAAGGTCGGCTGTTGATTACGCCGTCGCCGCCCTGATGAGACGCTCGGCGGCGGCGCGCGCCTCCTCGGTGATTTCCGCTCCCGCCAGCATGCGGGCAATCTCCTCGCGCCGCCGCTCCGGGGCGAGTTCGCTGACGCGGGTCGCGACCCGGCGGCCGCGGTCGAGCGCGCCCTTGCTGATCAGATAGTGGTGGTCGGCGCGGGCGGCCACCTGGGGCGCGTGGGTGACGGCGAGAGCCTGCACCCGCCGGCCCAGGCGGGCGAGCCGGACCCCGATGGCATCGGCGACCGCACCTCCGACGCCCGTATCGATTTCGTCGAACACCAGCGTCGGCGCCGAGCCGCGGTCGGCGAGCACCACCTTGAGGGCAAGGAGGAAACGCGCGAGCTCGCCGCCCGACGCGACCTTCATCAAGGGGCCCGGGCGGGTGCCGGGATTCGTCTGCACCCAGAACTCGACCCGGTCGAGGCCGTTCGGCCCGGCCGCTGCCGGATCGCTCGTGATGCTGGTGCTGAAGCGGGCACGCTCGAGCTTCAACGGCCCGAGCTCCGCATTGACCGCAGCATCGAGCTGTTCGGCCGCCGATCGCCGGCGCTGCGACAGCACCATGGCGGCGGAATGGAATTTCTCGTCGGCCTCACGCGCGCTCTTCTCCAGCGCGGCGAGCCGCTCGGCGCCGGCGTCGATCAGCGCGAGGTCGGCCGCATAACGCGCGGCCAGCGCCGCGAGGCTGTCGACCGGCACGTTGTATTTGCGGCCGGCCGCGCGCAGCGCGAACAGGCGCTCTTCGATGCGCTCGAGCGTGCGCGGATCGGGATCCGCCGCCGCGAGCGCCCGTTCGAGGTGCCCGCGCGCGTCCTCGATCGCGTTGAGCGCCACGTCGAGCGCCTTGACGGCCGGCTCGATGAAGGCGGGAGCCTGCGCCTGCCGCCGCTCCAGGCGGCGCACCGCCGCGGAGAGCGCCGACACCGGGGATTGCGGTCCGACCACCGCGGCGCGCGCGTCGCGCAGATCCTCGGCGACCTTCTCGGCCTGCATCATCGAGGTGCGCTGGGCGGCGAGCGCGGTCTCCTCCCCGGCTTCGGGTGCGAGCTGCGTCAGTTCCGCGACGGCGTGGCGCAACCAGTCGGCTTCGCGCTGGGCGCGCTCGACCTCCGCCCGATGGGCAGTCACCGCAGCCTCCGCCTCGCGCCGCATCGTCCACAACCGCTCCACCTCGGCGGCGTCGCGTTCGAGCCCCGCATAGGCGTCGAGCAGGCGGCGATGGGTCGCGGCATCCACCAGCGCGCGCTCGTCATGCTGGCCGTGGATTTCGACCAGCGCCGTGCCGAGCGCCTTCAAGACCTGGACGCTGACCGGCTGATCGTTGACGAAGGCGCGCGTGCGTCCGTCGCTGAGCTGAAGCCGGCGGAGAATCAGCTCGTCCTCCACCGCGATGTCGTTGCCGGCGAGCAGCGCGCGCGCCGGGTGGTCGTCGGCGACGTCGAACGCGGCGGTCACCTGGCCCTGATCCGCACCATGCCGCACCAGCCCGGCATCGCCGCGGGCGCCGAGCGCAAGCGCGAACGCATCGAGCAGGATCGACTTGCCGGCGCCGGTCTCGCCGGTGAGCACCGAGAGACCGCCGGCAAAGTCGATGTCGAGCCGTTCGATCAGGACGATGTCGCGGATCGAAAGCCGGGTCAGCATGACCTGAGAGCCCCCGAATCGTAGCGCCGAACGATTCTCCTGCGGTCGAAGCAGCGCAATACGTAGCTTTTTACCTCTCCCCGTCGGGGAAAGGTCGATTTTCGGTCCGAACCGGACCTCCTGCTCGTCACCGAGCGGTTAACCGGGAGGCTGGCGGAAGCTTCACCTCTCCCCATCGGGGAGAGATCCCCGAGCGCAGCGAACCAGGCGAGGGGGATGGAGCGGTTCAGAAAAAGAGCTCGCAGGCTCCGCACACTGCAAACAAACGCCGAGGCTCGGTTGTGGTCCGCACTTCGCAATCGCAGGCTTGCGCATTGGAAATTTCGCCGCCAGCACCCGGTTGCCCGGTATGTGGTCGACTTTGTGACTCTCCACGGAAACCTGATCGTTGAAATCGACGACGCCACCAACGGAAGCGATGAAGAACTCGCGCGGGACGCCGAACGCACCCGCGTTCTGGAGCCGCTCGGATTCCACGTCGTCCGCGTGGCCAATGTGGACGTGTATGACAATTTGCCTGGCGCGCTTGAGATGATCAGCGGCGTGCTCGACGCAATATCATGACCCTTGCCCCCCTCACCCGGGCCCGGCTACGCCGAGCCCGACCTCTCCCCACCGGGAAGAGGTAAACCGAACGCGTGGCAACCTCTTCACTCCTCCCCGGCGCGGGAAGAGGTGAATCGGTCCAGCGCCGGTCCACTTTACAGCCGAAGGCAATCTAGCCGACGCCGAGCTTCTTGAACGCCTTGCTGATCCAGGAACCCTGGTTTTCCGAAGGCTCGAAGCCGCCGCCCTTCACCAGCGCATAGGCGTCCTTATACCAACGGCTGTCGGGGAAATTGTGCCCGAGGACGGCCGCGGCCGTCTGCGCCTCCTGCACGATGCCGAGCGTCATGTAGCACTCGGTCAGGCGCATCAGCGCCTCTTCGACGTGGCGGGTCGTCTGATACTGCGTCACCACCACCTTGAAGCGATTGATCGCGCCGGTGAAGTTCTTCTTCTGCATGTAGTAGCGGCCGACTTCCATCTCCTTGCCGGCCAGGGTGTCGCGCGCGACCTCGATCTTGCGCTTGGCCGAGACGACGTACTCGGAGTCGGGATATTTGCGCGCCACTTCCTCGAGCGCCGCGATCGCCTTCTCGGTCCGCGTCTGGTCGCGCGTGATGTCGGGGATCTGGTCGAAATAGGAAGCGCCGATCAGATACTGCGCGTACGCGGCATCCGGACTGCCGGGATGCAGGCTCACGTAGCGTTTCGCCGCCGCGATCGCCTCGTCGTAGTCGCGCGCCTGATAATAGGCGAAAGCCGACATGAGCAGCGACTTGCGGGCCCATTCGGAATAGGGATGCTGACGGTCGACTTCCTCGAATTTCTTGGCGGAATCCTTGTACTCGCTCTTCTCGTTGAGCAGGTACAAGCCCTCGTTGTAGAGCCGGTCGGCCGGCTCGTCTGGGACGTTGTCGTCCTTGTTGCCGAACCAATTGAGGAAGTTCATCGAGCCGCAGGCGCCGAGCGGCGCAGCGAGCAACGCCACGGCGAGCACCCGGGCCACACCGTCGCGTCTGCGGCGGCGCGGCTTTGCGGCGGCGCCCTGCTCCCGCCCTGCGGACAAGCCGAATGCACTCAATCTCATGGAAGCGCCCAACCCCGTTTCTCGCCTGCGGCCGTTGTGACGGCCTGCCCTCGCCCAATGTTTCTAATTGAAAAACGGTCGCAGTTTAAGCGGTTAGGCCGACATTCCGCCGGGAATGTGGCGGGCCTGCGAAACCCCGCCCTGAAGCGCGATCCCGAGAAAAGAACACCGGTTTTCCGACAGGATCACGCTCACGTCAGAGGATAAATGAAACTGCGGCGGCAATCGCGCCCTAGGACACGTCGGCGCGATAAGCCGGCGCCACGAGTCCGGTCGTGATGTCCGCGTGGCCACGCGGGCGCCGAATGCGCTGCGGGCCTTCCACCACGGTCCACGCCGTCGGATCGGACATCAGCGCCGACAGCACGGCGTGGTTGAGCTTGTGGCCGCCCCGCACCGAGCGGAAGGCGCCGAGCAGCGGCCCACCCGCAAGCGCGAGATCGCCGATGGCGTCGAGCGCCTTGTGCCGGACAAACTCGTCGGCGAAGCGCAGGCCGTCGGGATTGAGCACCCGCGTGTCGGCCACCACGAGCGTATTCTCGAACGTGGCGCCGAGCGCATAGCCGGCGCTCCACAGCTTCGCGACATCGCGCATGAAGCCGAACGTGCGGGCGCGCGCGACTTCACGGCGGAAACTCTCCGGCCCGACGTCGAGCGCCAACACCTGGCGGCCGATCAGCGGATGGTCGAAATCGATCTCGACCTCGACGCGGAAGCCGTGCGCGTAGGGACGCAATTCACCGAGCGCGTCGCCTTTGACGACACGCACCGGCTTGAGCACCTGGATGAAGCGGCGCGGCGCGGGAAGCATGACGATCCCCGCCTGCTCGATGACGGAGACGAACGGCGCGGCGCTGCCGTCCATGATCGGGACTTCCGGTCCGTCGATCTCGATCACGACGTTGTCGACGCCAAGCCCGCTCAGGGCAGCGAGCACATGTTCGGCCGTCGAGCACAGCGGGCCCGAACCGTCGCCCAGAACGGTGGCGAACTCCGTCGCCGTCACGGCGCGGACATCGGCGCGAATTTCACGGTCGGGCTGATTGTCGAGACCGGTGCGCACGAACACGATGCCGGTGCCGGCATCGGCGGGATGGAGAGTTAACGTGACGGGTAAGCCAGAGTGAACACCGATCCCAGTCACCGCAGCGTCATCGCGAAGCGTCGTCTGCCTGCCGGCCTTCATTGTCACCGTCCCACCACTGATCCCCACGGCTCGCGCCGCAGTGGACGCGCGAAACCCCTCACAAGGACCACGCCTTACGCTGGCCAGGTTTCCGCCGCCCAACTTCGTCGACGAGGTCCGAGAACCGACCCAGTCTCGTTTTCGCCTGAATTGCGGGAAGGTGCCCCCTCGGCCCCTAGTGCATCCCCGGCGAAAAGCCCCTTTGCGCGCAAACCTTAACACGGTCCCGATGGAGACCAACTCACGCTTTTTTACCAACTGTTACCGCAATGACTCCCCAATTCGACCCACTTTTGGCCATGCCCCGCCGCCCCAGCCGGTTTCGACAGGGGAATCGGCCCGCGCGGTGCGCCACCGGCACGCGCAGCGGTAGAACTCCGCCCCGCGCGCGACCGGCGCCAAATTCCATTCTGTTTCAGTAAATTGTAATGCGCCGCCGACGCAGCGCCCCGACCGTCGCCGCCCCGGGCCGGAGGGTGCGACGCGGGGCGCACGGATGCGGCCCGCCGTCACCTTTCAGGTCGCCTGCCGGCGCAGGATGGCCGGAATGTCGAGCTGATCGTCCTCGCCCGGGTTATGCTCAGGCGCGGGCCGTCCCTGGGCATCGAGACCATG
>CAYVBN010000652.1:0-2919 GCA_964449645.1 uncultured Hyphomicrobiales bacterium | reverse complement strand
GCTCGCCGCGCCGCGCGATGCGATCCGGTTCGAAGGCCTCGGGATCGGCGGCCTGCCGGCGCACGCTGTCGTGCGGCGGGGCATCGCGCTCGTGCCGGAGGGCCGGCGTCTCTTTCCCTCGCTCGACGTCGAAGAAAATCTCCTCATCGGCGCGCATGGCGGCCGGCGCGGCGCCTGGACACTGCAGCGCGTCTACGATCTTTTCCCCGTTCTGCGCGAACGCCGCAAACAGCCGAGCACGTCGCTCTCCGGCGGACAGCAGCAGATGCTGGCGATCGGGCGCGCCCTGATGTCGAACCCCAAGCTGCTTCTGTGCGACGAGATCAGCCTCGGGCTCGCCCCGGTCGTCGTCCGCGACATCTACACGCGCTTGCCCGCGCTCACGGCCGAGGGGCTGGCGCTGGTGCTTGTCGAGCAGGACATCGTGCAGGCGCTCGCCGCCGCCGACCACGTCTACTGTCTGCAGGAAGGCCGGGTGTCGCTGGCGGGGCCGGCGCGCGGTCTCACGCGCGATGACGTCTCGGCCGCGTATTTCGGAGTGTGAGATGCCATGCAGTGGGCCAACATCATCCTGCAGGGCGTTCTGACGGGCGGCCTCTACGCCATGTTCGCCGCCGGCCTGTCGCTCATCTTCGGGGTAATGCGGCTCGTCAACATCGCGCACGGCGACTTCATCGTGCTGGCCGCCTATCTGGCGCTCGTCGTGGTGCAGACGCTCGGTATCGGGCCTCTGGCGTCGCTTCTCATCGTCGTGCCGCTCATGGGCCTGATCGGCTATCTGCTGCAACGCGGGGTCCTCAACCGCACGCTCGGCGATGATCTCCTGCCGCCGCTGCTCGTGACCTTCGGGCTGTCGATCATCATCCAGAACGGGCTCCTGGAGCTTTTCACCGCCGATAGCCGCCGGCTGCAGGCTGGACCGATCGAGGTCGCCAGCATCCATCTCGGCGGCGGCCTGACGCTCGGCACCCTTCCGCTTCTCCAGTTCGTGCTCGCGGTGACGATTATCGGCGGACTGCAGCTTCTGTTCTACCGCACGGCGCTCGGCCGGGCGTTCCGCGCCACCTCCGACGATCAGGACGTCGCGGAACTGATGGGCATCGACAACCGCCACGTCTTCGCGCTCGCCATGGCGCTGTCGCTCGCCGTCGTGGCGGTCGCCGGCGTGTTCCTTGCCGTGCGCACCAATTTCGATCCGTCGATCGGCCCGGCGCGCCTCATCTTCGGATTCGAGGCAGTCATCATCGGCGGCCTCGGGAGCCTGTGGGGCACGCTCGCCGGTGGGATCATTCTCGGGGTCGCCCAGGCAGTCGGCGCCCAGCTCGATCCCGGCTGGCAGATTCTCGCCGGCCATCTCGCCTTTCTGGTCGTGCTCGCTCTCCGGCCGCAGGGCCTCTTTGCCAAGGTGCAGGGATGAGCGCGCCCGGCTTTCACATCGCGCACGCGAGCGGGTCGAGCCGGATCGGCATCGCGATTCTTGCGGTTCTGTTCCTGCTCCTTGTCGCGGCGCCCTATTGGGGCGGACGGCAGGATCTGCGGCTGCTCGCCGAAATCTATTCCTATGTCGTGCTCGCGAGCCTGTGGAACCTGCTTGCCGGCTATGCCGGTCTCGTGTCGGTCGGGCAGCAGGCTTTTGTGGGACTGGGCGCTTATGTGTTCTTCGCGCTGACGATGCTCGTCGGCATCGATCCGCTCGTCGCGCTCCCGCTCGCCGGCATCGCCGGCGCGCTCGTCTCCCTACCGGCCGCGGGCCTCCTGTTCCGATTGCGCGGACACTATTTCGCCATCGGAAGCTGGGTGGTGGCCGAGGTCTTCCGCCTTCTTGCTTCGCAGGTCTCCGTGCTCGGCGGCGGATCCGGGATCAGTCTGCCGGTCGGCATCGTCGCCAGCATGGCGCCGACGCGCCAGGCGCGCGAGTTCCTGGTCTACTGGCTGTCACTGGCCCTGGTGGTGCTGGTGCTCGGCGCGATCTTCGTGCTGCTGCGGTCGCGCTACGGCCTTGCCCTCACGGCGATCCGCGACAACGAGACCGCGGCCCGCAGCAGCGGCATCAGCGTGATGCGCACCAAGCTCGTCGTCTACGTCATCACGGCCTTCGGCACGGCGATGGTCGGCGCCCTGATCTTCCTGCAGAAGCTGCGGATCTCGCCCGATACGGCCTTCAGCGTCAACGACTGGACCGCATTCGTGATCTTCATGACAGTGATCGGCGGCATCGGCCGGTTCGAGGGGCCGCTCATCGGCGCGATCGTGTTCTTCGCCCTGCGGCAGGCCTTCGCGGATCTCGGCAGCCTCTATCTGCTGATGCTGGGCGCCGTCGCCATCGCGGTGATGCTGTGGGCTCCCCAGGGCATCTGGGGCGTGATCGCCCGCCGTTACGGCTGGCAGCTCCTGCCGCTCGAGCGAAGACTGGTCTGGCGGAAAACCTCATAGACGGTCACAATCCACGACATCGGCAAGGACAGGAGAACAGGATGGCAGCGAAGGCGAATAACAAGGTGATCATCACCTGCGCGATCACGGGCTCGATCCACACGCCCACTATGTCGGATGCGCTGCCGGTCACGCCCGATCAGATCGCCACGCAGGCGGTGGATGCCGCCAAGGCGGGTGCCGCCATCCTGCACCTGCACGCGCGCAATCCGCAGGACGGCCGCCCCACGGGCGATCCCGAGGTGTTCAAGCAGTTCCTGCCGCGCATCAAGCAGGCCTGCGACGCAGTCATCAACATCACCACCGGCGGCGCGGTCACCATGACGGTCGAGGAGCGGCTTGCGGCCGCGACGGCGTTCTCGCCGGAAATGTGCTCGCTCAACATGGGGTCGATGAACTTCGCCCTCTATCCGATGGCGGCGCGCTACAAGAAATGGAAGTACGACTGGGAGGAGCAGTATCTGCTGCAGTCCGACCAGAATATCT
>CAYVBN010000651.1:0-10418 GCA_964449645.1 uncultured Hyphomicrobiales bacterium | reverse complement strand
GCCTGCGCCGCGCGCTGCCGCTCGCCGTGTTTCAGCGCCGCGGCGATCTCTTCCTTCGAGAGACGCGTTCCGTCGTCGCCTTCGATCAGCAACGCGACGTGTCCCGTCGTGTTGACGTGATGCGCCCAGCTCATGGCCTCGTCGAGCGTGTTGTATTCCTTGAAGAGATGGCGGTCCTTGGTGAGCGGAGAAATCGCCTCCGAGCCGCGCGGCCCACTGTAAACCCGATATCGCATGATCTCGCCTCCTGTTCGCGCCCCAGCGATAATGGCGGGCTTTAGATAAGCATTCATCGCGCGTTTCGAACCGGGGTCGCGATCACGTGACACCCGGACGAAAATACCATTCGGGCCCGCGTCGGACCGCGACCGACATTGACGCCCCGTCGCGGTGATCGTTACCGTCACTGGCTCGGTGGGAGGAATGCGATGTCTCTGCTCCGGCAGTGTCTGGGACTTCTCGCCCTCGGCGCGCTTCTCGGCGGACATCACGTGACCGCCTCCGCGCAGGACGCCTCCGCGCCCTTGTATGTCGTCAGCTACGTGGAAGTCGCTGGCGGCACGCGCAACGAAGGCGCCGCGCTCGTGCGCCAATATGGCGAAGCCTTGCGGGCCGAGAAGGACAATCTCGAGGTGAGAGTCCTGCAGCGGCGCGACCGTCCGGAGCAGTTCGTGCTCATCGACGCCTGGAAGAGCAAAGCCGCGTTCGACGCCGCCAGATCGGCCGCCGGCCAGCTCGGCGACAAGCTGCGGGACAAGCTCGCCGCGCCCGTCGACGAGCGGCTGCACACCGGATTGTCGATCACACCGGCGGCGGCGTTGGACACCGCGGACACATTCTACGTCGTCACGCATGTCGACGTCGTGCCGCCGCGCAAGGACGACGGCGTCGCGATGCTGCAGCAGTTGAGCGCCGCGAGCCGCAAGCAGGACGGCAATCTTCGGTTCGACGTCCTGCAGCAGAGCGCGCGGCCCAATCATTTCACGGTCGTGGAAGCCTGGAAGGACCGCGCGGCGTTCGACGCGCACACGCGGGCGGCGGCGACACGGGAGTTCCGCGACAAGGTGCAGCCGGCGATCGGCGCGCTTTACGACGACCGCTTCTTCCGAGCGCTCGACTGAGCAGGATCCAGCCCCACGAACGCGTGCATGCGCCGATTGCGGTCGCGGCGCGGCCGTCGAGGCCTCAGGCCCGGCCGCCTCACTCGCGATCGAGCTGGCTCTCTTTGGCCACGCGTTCGTGCGGCTCGTTGGCGCTCTTGATCCGGTAGAGGCAATCGTCGCCCTCCGCCGGAAGCAGCTTGACGATCTTGTAGACGCCGCTCGCTCCGCCGCGGCCGTATCCGGACGTGTAGTGGACGGACTGACCGACGGAAAACTTGTGCTCGCTCAAAAAGATCCTCCGAAGGGTGAATGCGGCCCCTGCCGCCCGGCACGGGATCGAAGCACCTCTATTCCTGGGATTTACACTTCATTCTAGCACGCCTGGGGCCGCTGCGGGCGGCCTGCCGGTAGATTTGCCCGACAGTGTTAACGGGCCCCGCGCGCCGGCCCGCCACCCGTCCGGGCGTGCCCTTTCGGGCCACACGCGGCTTGGATCCGGTTTGGAAGGGTACGGCACGCTGAGCGAGCTCAATCGACGACGGCCCACACCACACGCAGGCGCGCCGAAAGCGCCACCTCGCCGGATTCGATGGGGACCGGCGCTGCGGTGGACATCATCGCGGTGGCCCTTGCCATCGGCCGCGGCATCGACGTGCTCTCCTCGGTCAGGCTGAGGATTTTCCCCAGCCGGAATCCGCCCGCCTGCGCATAAAGCTCGGCCTTCCTGCGAGCATCGGCGACGGCCTGCTTACGCGCATCATCGAGCAGTGTCTCCTGACGGGAGACGAGAAACCGGATACCGGCAATGCGGTTCGCGCCGGCGGCCGTGATCTTGTCGAGCAGGCTTCCGACCTTGCTCAAGTCGCGGCCGCGCACGGTCACCTCGTTCGCCGCCGTGTAGCCGATGATGCGCAGCCGGTCTTGATTGCCGGACGCGCTCGGACGCGCATGGCGCGGCTCGAGCGACAGGCCGCTCGTCTGGATGTCACGCGCTTCGATGCCGGACGAACGGATGGCGTCGAGCACCTTGGCCATGGCGTCGTTGTTCGCCTGCAGGGCGGCCGCCGCGCTGTCGGCGTCGCTGCTCACACCGGCGGTGACGAGCGCCGAATCAGGGACCGCATGCACCTCGCCTGTCCCGACCACGGTCAACGTGCGATCGGCCGTCTCCGCCGACACGGGCGCAATCGATACAAACAGGATCGCGGCGGCCGCAAGAAAAAGTCTCGACATGCTCGTCTCCTCGATGAGTTCCGGACGGATCATAGCGGTAGCGCGCAATCGTGGCAGATCGGGGCGTCGCGGCCTCGCGTGGGCGGCCGATCGCCGACGTCCGGCAGCCGTGGCGGCAAAAGCCCGTGTCACCATCAGGCTCGCCCTCACCGCACGGATGAGCGGCTGGTATCGCCGCCACGGCCGCCCGATATATGGCCCCGCGGCAGCGGCCGGACCATGCGGGCCTCCCGGTGTTCATGCCTGCTGGATGCGAAAGCCGAGCCGGCCGGACGGATCACATCCGGAACACCCCGAACCGCGTTTCCGGGATCGGCGCGTTGAGCGTCGCCGCGAACGCCAGCGCGAGCACGCGCCGGGTCTCCTGCGGGGCGATGATCCCGTCATCCCAGAGCCGGGCGGTGGCGTAATAGGGATTGCCCTCCGCCTCGTAGCGCTCGCGGATGGGCTGCTTGAATTCCTCTTCCTCGACCTCCGACCAGCGGCCGCCTTCGGCCTCGACGTTGTCGCGCTTCACGGTCGCCAGCACGGAGGCCGCCTGCTCGCCGCCCATGACGGAGATGCGCGCATTAGGCCAGGCGAACAGAAAGCGCGGGCCGAACGCGCGGCCGCACATGCCGTAGTTGCCGGCGCCGTACGAGCCGCCGACGATGACGGTGATCTTCGGCACCTGCGCGCACGCCACGGCCGAGACCATCTTGGCGCCGTCCTTAGCGATCCCGCCCGCCTCCGCCTCGCGCCCGACCATGAAGCCGACGATGTTCTGCAGAAACAGCAGCGGGATGCGGCGCTGGCAACAGAGCTCGATGAAGTGCGCCGCCTTGAGGGCGGACTGCGAATAGAGAATGCCGTTGTTGCCGAGAATGCCAACCGGGATGCCCCAGATATGGGCGAAACCGGCGACGAGCGTCGTGCCGTAGAGCGTCTTGAACTCGTCGAACTCCGAACCATCGACGAGGCGCGCGATCACCTCGCGCACGTCATATTGTTTTCTCAGATCGACCGGCACGATGCCGTCGAGCTCGGCTGAATCGTAAGCCGGATCACGCGGCTGCCGGAGCGCGAGCTCCACCTTCCTTTTCGCGCCGAGGCTGGCGACGATCCGCCGGCAGATGGCGATCGCGTGCGCGTCGTCGTTCGCATGGTGATCGACCACACCGGATGTCCGGGCATGCACGTCGGCGCCGCCCAGTTCCTCCGCTGACACGACCTCTCCGGTCGCCGCCTTCACCAAGGGCGGTCCGCCGAGAAAGATCGTGCCCTGCCCCTTGACGATCACGCACTCGTCCGACATCGCCGGAACGTAGGCGCCGCCCGCGGTGCACGATCCCATCACCGCCGCGATCTGCGGGATGCCGAGAGCGGACATCACCGCCTGGTTGTAGAAAATGCGTCCGAAGTGTTCGCGGTCGGGGAAGACCTCCGTCTGGTGCGGCAGATTGGCACCCCCGGAGTCCACCAGATAGATGCACGGCAGAGAGTTCTCGCGCGCGATCTCCTGGGCGCGCAAATGCTTCTTAACGGTCATCGGATAGTACGTGCCGCCCTTGATCGTCGAATCGTTGCAGACGATCACGCATTCACGCCCCTCCACCCGGCCGACGCCCGTGATCATTCCCGCCCCGTGAATGGCGTCCTCGTACATGCCGTTGGCGGCGAGCGGAGAGAGTTCGAGAAAAGGAGCGCCCGGATCGAGCAGTCGCATCACGCGCTCGCGCGGCAACAGCTTGCCGCGCGCGAGATGCCGCTCGCGCGCACGCGCCGGGCCGCCTTCAGCCGCTTGTCTGCGTTTTTGCTGCAACTCGTCGAGGAGCGCGCGCATCTGCGCCGCGTTCTCCTGGAATTCCCGCGTTCCGACGTCGATCAGCGAAGCGATCTTCCCCACCCGAGCCTCCACGGATTCCGCAATGCACTATGGCGTCCGAATCGCCACCTGAACAGTCGTTAATCGGAACCATGGCGAGCCTCGGGAGCACGATGTCAGGGGAACCGACGCGCGCACGGCGGCGTTCCTGTTGCTGATCGAAAGATCGGGTCACGGAGGGGACGAGTAACAAGGAGCCTTCTCATGAGGAACAAGTTGCTGGTATCCGTCGCCGCGGCGGCGCTGATGGCGGGCGTCGGATTGGCTTCCGCGCAGGGCATGAAAAGCGAGTCGGGCGGCAGCTCGGCCGGAACGATGAGCCACGGCAGCAATGCCGGTACGACCGGCGCGGGAGGCGCGCAGAGCCAGCCGGAGCGCAACGGCAGCGCGACCACTGGACAGAGCACGCAGGGAACCGAGAGGAGCGGGAGAAGCAGCCAGACGACCGGCCAGAGCTCCGAGCCGAAAAGCGGCGGGATGAGCGGCCAGAACGAGCGGAGCAGAAGCCAGACGACCGGGCAGAGCCCGCGCCAGGGCGCCGGGGAGTACAACAAGAACGACAGAAACAATGCGGCGGAGCGCAACGAGCACAACAAGAGCCAGACCACCGGCCAGAGCTCGGAAAGGGGCAAGTCCGACAGGGAAAGATCTGGCCAGAACGCGGAGCACAACGAGCGCAATCAGCGCGGTGAGCGCAACCGGAACGGCACGACCGGCCAGAACATGCGCGAGGAGCGGAACGAGCGCTCCAACCAGATGCAGCGGAACGAAGAGCGCGAGGGCGGCCGTGCCGGCAGTTCGAGCAGCACGAGCACGACCTCCCGCTCCAGCTCCAACGTGAACCTGACGACCGAGCAGCGCACCAGGATCAAGGAAACGGTGATCAAGGAACGCAATGCGCCGCGCGTCGCGCACGTCGACTTCGACGTGAGGGTCGGCACCGTCGTGCCGAGGTCGGTGCACCTGGTCCGGCTGCCGTCCACGGTGGTGGAGATCGAGCCGGCTTGGCGCGGCTACGAATACTTCCTGGTGGGCGACGAGATCGTGATCGTCGAGCCCGATACCTTGAGGATCGTGGCCGTCATCCCGGCCTGATGGGTCGGCCGAACAGCCTCTGCGACCGGAGCGGGCACCGCTCCGGTCGTTTACGTCTGCGCCCCGACCTGATCTGATGCGAGCCGGACGCCTGCTCCGCCCGGTCCCGATGTCGCGCAGATCCCAAGTCAGTGCGGGCCTTCTGGCCTTCCGGCGTAACCCGAAGCTCGAGGTCCTGCTCGTGCATCCGGGCGGGCCTTTTTGGGCCCGCAAGGATCGCGGCGCCTGGTCGATCCCCAAGGGGCTGGTGGAATCCGGAGACCTGCTGAAATGCGCACGGCGCGAGTTCGCGGAAGAAACCGGCCTTGCGTCGGGCGACGGGCCGTTCACGGCGCTGCATCCGGTGAAGCAGAAGAACGGCAAGACGGTGCACGCCTTCGCCTTCGAATCCGACTTCGATCTTTCGGGCTTCACCAGCAACGAGTTCGAGATGGAATGGCCGCCGCGGTCGGGACGCACGCGCCGCTTTCCCGAGGTCGACCGAGCGGCCTATCTCGACGTCGAGACCGCGCTTGAGAAAATTCACGCGTATCAGAAGCCCCTGATCGAGGAGCTCGCGCGCTTGCTCAATGGCTCTGATCGAGGCTGAAAAAATATGGCCCGATCCAGGTGAAATATCCCGGACCGGGCCCCGGGGGCCCGTATCAGGCCCTGACTTCCTGGCGCTGAAAGACCACGTATCCGGCCACGAACAGGACGATCGTTCCGGCGATCAGGCCGACCGCCTGCGGCCAGGCCAGCATCAGGCTTTCGCTCAGCGGCAGCGGCGCGCCGAGGATGGCGCCCTGCAACTGGCTCAGGAACACCGCGCCGAGCGCTCGGGTGTCGGGCGCCAGCACCGCGGTCAGAGCCTCCTGGAACAGATGATTGGGAGACAGGCGCGAGAGCGTCTGCGTCCATTCCAGGGTCGCCGGCGTCGGAATGCCGAGAATCTGATAGCGGATGTCGGGCGGCGCGATGATCTCCGCCAGGGCTTGCGCCAGCATCGGCCAGATCACGGTGAAGAACAGCCAGATGCCGAGCGCGACCAGCGCGGCGGTCGCCGCAGACCGGAACACGATGGACAGCAGCATCGCCAGCGCGAGCCACACACCCGCATAGGCGATGGTGATCACCAGGAAGGCAAGCGACCGCGCGATCTCCTCGCCCCCGGGCGGAACGCCGAGCAGCGCCACGCCGGTGCCGACGACCAGGAGCCACAGCCCGAGCAGGCTGATCGCAAGCGTCGCGAGTCCGGCAAGGAATTTTCCCAGCAACAGCGCGTCGCGATAGAGCGGCTGCGCCAGGATGCGCGAAAGCGTCCGGCGGTTGTGCTCGCCGTTGATGGCGTCGAAGCCGAGCCCGATCGCCATCAGCGGAACGAACAGCACGAGCACGAAGACGAAGGAGGGAAACGGCGAGCGGTCGGTGGTGAACAGCTTGAGCAGCAAGAACGGATCTTCCGCCGTCGTCTCCTTGAGCTTGCTGATGGCGCCGCCGTACAGCACCGTGACGCCGAACAGCACGACGATGAGCTGCAGGACGAACATCCGCACGCTCGACATGTGGTCGGCAAGTTCCTTCAGCGTGACCGCGCCGAGGCCCTGCCAGGGAGAGCCCTCACGCCGCATCGCGGACCCCCTGATTCTCAGCCGCCTGCTTCTCGAAGAAGCGCGTGTAGATCGCCTCGAGGCTCGGCTCCTCGACCGACAGCCTGCGCAGCGCGCCGTTGGCGGCGACGACTGCCCGCGCCGCCTCCGGCCGCACGTCGCGATCGGCGGTCAGGATGTAGCGGTCCGTGCCGGCGCGTTCGACCGCGGTGACGCCCGGCACCGCGGAGAGCCGCGAGTCGAGCTCGGTGTCGGGAGCCGGGACGGCCTCGACCTCGACGACGAATCCGGCGCCGAGCACCTGCCGGGCGAGGTCCGGCACCGCGCCCATGAGCACGATGTGGCCCGCCTGGAACAGCGCCACGCGGTCGCACACCCGCTGCACCTGATCGAGCAGATGCGAGGAGAGCATGACCGTGACGCCCTCGGCCTTGAGGCTGCGGATCATGTCGAGGAACTCGACGGTCGACTGCGGGTCGAGGCCCGAGGTCGGCTCGTCCAGAATGGCGATCTCCGCCTTCTTCATCAGGATCTCGGCAAGCCCGAGCCGCTGCCGCATGCCGCGCGAGAAGGTCGACACGCGCCTGTCGGCCACCGCCAGGAGACGCACGCGCGCCAGCGCGCTCTCGATGCGCGCCTGCCGTTCGGACGACGGGAGCCCCATGAGGCGCGCCGTGTAGGTGAGGTTTTCCCGCGCCGTGAGCTGGTCGTAGAAGCCGACCATGTCGGGCAGGTAGCCCACCCGCCGCTTGACCGCGAGCGGTTCGCGCACCGGATTGTAGCCGAGCACGTGAATCTCTCCCCCCGAGACCTCAGTGAGACCGAGCATCATCAGGATGGTCGTCGTCTTGCCGGCGCCGTTCGGGCCGAGCAGCCCGAAGATTTCACCGCGTTCGACGGTGAAATCGATGGCGTCGACGACGCTCGTCTTGCCGTAGCGCTTGGTCAGCGCCCGCGCGGTGATGACGGGATCGGGATGTTGCGCACTCATCGGCGTCCGAACCTCGCGACTGCGCCCACCATGAGCAGAAGCGCTGCCCCGATGATGCCGACTCCCGCCATGCCCCAGAGCGTCGAGGTATTGACCGTCACGCGGAACTGCGAGGACGCGGTCTCGCCGCGCGAGGAGGCGCGCAGCGTCGCCTGATAGTCGCCCGGAAGCGACTTCTCGGTCGGCGTGATCAGCGCCTGCACTTCGGCGTCCTTGCCGGGCGCGATGCGTTCGATCGTCTTCGGCTCGAACGCGATCTTCCATCCGCTCGGAGCCGAGCTCGACAGCTCGACGTTGTCGGCCGGCGCGCTGCCGTCGTTGGTGACGATGACCGGCACCGAGCTCTGCTGCCCGGCGACCGCCTGCGCGCTCAGGAGGCCGTCACGACCAGAAATCTGAAGCCTCGGCTGCCCGACCACTTCGAGGCTGAGGTCGGCGCTCGCCTTGGCGTCCTCGGCCGACACGGTGACGGAGATCGGATAGCGGCCGGCGTCGACCGTCGACGGTGGACGGACGTGCAGCTTCACGTCCTTGGACTGCCCGGCATCGACCGGAATCGAAGACAGCTCCTGGCTGCCGTAGTTCTCGGTGAACGACGTCTCGAAGTTCTTCGGCGCGTTGGCGGCGAAGCTGACGGTCAGGTTGCGTCCGCTGTCGTTCTTGATGCTGAGCTGATAGTCGAAGCTCGACTTCGGGCTGCCGCGCAGCGCGGGAAGCGACGGCTCGACCTTGAGCTTCGCCGGGAGCTCCTTCGCCAGCGTCACCTCGACCGGCAGCTCGACCTGATTGCCCTGCCCCTTCGCGCTCACCGTCAGGGTCTGCGTGCCGGTCCCGGCATTGGCCGGAACGTCGAGGCGAAGCTGCAGGCCGACGCTCGAATCCGTGCCCGGCATTGCGGCCGCCACCGGCTGGCCGCCGCCGAGGAGCGTCGCGGTCCAGCCGCTCGGCACGCCCGAGATCGACAACTGGAAGCGTTCGGGCGCGAGCCCGTAATTCTGCAACCGCAGCGGGATGGTAGCGGTCGTGCCGGGACGGACCGAAACCGCGGGATAATCGGTGAGAAGATAGAGGCCCTTCACGTCCTTCGGCGTATCCGCGAAGGCGCTCGGCACCGCGAGGCAAGCAATAATGGGAAGAACAGCGAGAACGGGGGCCCGCATGCGACATCTCCTCCGAGAACAGCAAATCGTTCGCAGACGTCGCCCCCTCCGGCGGTTCCGCGAGAGGGGACCGTCGGATCGCAGCCCTATTTGCCGCGATCGCGGGCAAATAGGAACCGGTTTTTGGAAATTTTTTGGCAGGGTGCGCGCCGATGTCGCGGCGTTTCGTCCCGCCGCGACATTCTTTCCCGGAAGGCCCGCGCGTTAACCAATTCTCCGCCTGCCTCGCCGCATTTTCACCTCTCCAACGGGGCGAGGGGAAGACGCATGCGGCCGAGGAGCCGAAGCATCAGCCTGTCGAGAGCGCACCATCAGTCGATCTTGATGTGCGCCGCCTTGATGACCTTGCCCCACTTGGCGACCTCGGTCCTGATCTGCTGCGAGAACTGCTCCGGCGTATTGGCGACGGGCTCGAATCCGAGCGCGGCGAACCGTTCCTTGACCTCCGGCAGCGCGACGATCGCGGCGATCTCGCGGTAGAGCAGATCGACGATTGGCTTCGGCGTACCGGCGGGGACGAGAACGCCCTGCAGCGTGTCGGCTTCCTGGTCCTTGAGCCCCGCCTCTTCCATGGTCGGCACGTTGGGCAGCGCTGCGGAGCGCTTCTTGCTCGTGACCGCGAGCGCGCGCAACTGGCCGTCGTTGACGAGTTGGGTCGCGGGCGGAAGCGCCGTGAATGCGATCGGCGTGTGGCCCGCGACCGCCGACTGGATCGCCGGACCGGCGCCATTGAACGGGACGTGCACGAGATCGAGGTGGAGCGTGAGCTTGAACAATTCGCCCGAGAGATGCGGGGTCGTGCCCGTGCCGGCGGACGCGAAATTGTATTTGCCCGGATTGGCGCGGATGAGGTCGACCAGCTCCTTGACGCTCTTCGCCGGCACAGACGGATGCACGACGAGCACGTTCGGTGAATCGCCGGCGACCGTCACCGGTTCGAAATCCTTGTACGGATCATAGGGTGCCTTAGCGTAAAGGCTCGGATTGACCACGTAGCTCGACGAGCAGACCAGGATTGTGTAACCGTCGGGCGCTGCCTTTGCGACATTCGCCATGCCGATATTGCCGCCGGCCCCGGCCTGGTTCTCGACGTAGAATTGCTTGCCGAGCCGCTCCGTCAGCTTCTGCGCCAGAAGACGCGCCATGACGTCGGTCGGCCCGCCCGGCGCGAACGGCACGATCATTTTCACCGAGCGATCCGGGTAATGCCCCGCCGCATTGCCGGGTGCGTTCTGCGCCTGGCTCACGTTGGCCGCGAAGAGCGCGGCGATGCCGGCGAGCGCACGGACGGTCCATTTCATACACTTCCTCCCTTGTCCAAATGTGCCTGTTTTCTGCTCGGCGGAGAGCGTATCATCGCTTCTCCCGCCACGGTACTCCCCT
>CAYVBN010000650.1:0-6103 GCA_964449645.1 uncultured Hyphomicrobiales bacterium | reverse complement strand
CCGCTCACACTTCGCCGGATCATGCGCAAAGCGGGACCTGAAATGCCCCTGGATCAGATCGTCTCCGCCTTCGTCACGCTCCTCGTCGTGGTCGATCCGGTGGGCCTGGTGCCGACGTTCCTGGCCGTCACCGAGGGCCTGCCGTCGAAGTCCCGGCGGCAGGTGGGGCTGCGCGCTTCGCTGATCGCCGGCACGATCCTGGTCGGAACCGCCGTGATCGGGGACTGGCTCCTGCGCAAGCTCGGCATCACGCTGCACGCCTTCCGAATCGCCGGGGGACTGCTGCTGTTCTCGATCGCGTCCGAAATGGCGTTCGGGGTGCGTCTCGAACGTCAATCGAAGCAGGCCGAACAGGCGCTCGAGGAACACGTACGCAATGTCGCGGCGTTCCCGCTCGCGATTCCCCTCATGGCGGGCCCCGGCGCCATCACCGCCACGGTCCTGCTGTCGGGCCAGGCGGGCGGACAGGCGATCTCGCTCGCCGTTCTCATCGCCATCATCGCAGTGGTGTTCGCGATCTGCTTCGCGGTCTACTGCGGAGCGACGTGGATCGCCCGCATGCTTGGCACCACCGGCAACGTGGTGCTCTCACGCCTGCTCGGCGTCATTCTCGCGGCGCTCGCGGTGCAATACGTCGTCGACGGCGTGCGGGCGATCTGGGGCGGGTGAGAATGCCGAGGCAGGGAACGAGTATTGGAGGAAGACCGCCCCCCGTTCTCAGCCTCGTGTCCCGCGCGTAGACCCGGGACCCACATCGTGGCGGCATCGCTTCTCAATAATCCTGGATGCCGGATCTGCGGTGCACCGTTCGCTTCGCTCACGCTGCACCACGTCCGGCAAACGAGCCTAGCGATTCTCGCTGCATTCCGTCCGGCCAAACGAGCGAGGCTTGCTCAGAACGGAATCTCGTCGTCGAGGTCGTCGCGCTTGCCGCCGCCACCGGCAAGCGCCGGCTTGCGTGCCCGGCCGCCGGACGAGCCGCCGAAGTCTCCCGCTCCGCCGGTGTCGTCCGAACCGAAGTCGCCCCCGCCGCCGGCGCGGTCGAGCATCGTGAGCTGCGAGTTGAAGCCCTGCAGCACGACCTCCGTCGAGTAGCGATCCTGGCCCGACTGATCCTGCCACTTGCGCGTCTGCAGCGCGCCTTCGATGTAAACCTTGGCGCCTTTCTTGAGATACTGCTCGGCGACCTTGCAGAGACCTTCGTTGAAGATCACCACGCGATGCCACTCGGTCTTTTCGCGCCGCTCGCCCGTCGCCTTGTCGCGCCAGGTCTCCGACGTCGCAATGCGAAGATTGGCGACCGGCCGCCCGTCCTGCGTACGCCGGATCTCGGGATCGGCACCGAGATTGCCGATCAGGATCACCTTGTTGACCGAACCTGCCATGTCGCTCTCCTCATGCGGCCTTCTGGCCGCGGCGCCGCCACCCTAACCTCGGGCATCGCTGCGGCAAGCGCTGTCGCCCTTTTCCCACAGCGAGCCGCTCCGCCGGTGCACATGCTGTGAATGGACCGCGTCGGCACCGGCCGGCGACGAGGCGCACCAACGCGCCATTATCGGGACGCCGGCACGCGTCTTTGTTCCTTATTTGTTCCTAGCAAAAGGCGGGGCTGCCGACAAGGCAAAAGGGCGCTGCGCGCTGCCGCGGCGGGGATCTGGCCGGCCTGTGTCCGATCGTTATGCGACATGTTCCAGAAAGCCGTTCGGCGGTGTCTTGGTACCGATCAGTACCACTCTACCTCCTTGAAATATCTTTGTTTTTCCCCTGCTGTGGCCTTTCGGTGACATCCCTCCGGCGAGGGCTCTGCTATTCTGACTTCATCGAATCGAGCTTTTCGGATTCAACAAAAACGTCGGGGACTATGCGATGACGAAACGGCTGTTGCTTGCAAGTGTTGCAACCCTCGCTCTGGTGGCTGCGGCCGGTTCGGCCTCCGCCGCGGATCTCGCGCGGCCGGTGTACAAGGCTCCGCCTCCCATGGCGCCAGTGTTCAGCTGGAACGGCTTCTACATCGGCGGCCACATCGGCGGCGCGTTCGAGCGTGAAGACGCGACCGACGTGATCACCGGCGCGACCGCGAGCACGGATCCGAGCGGGTTCATCGGCGGCGGTCAGCTCGGCTTCAACTACCAGTTCGCTCCGAACTGGGTGCTCGGCCTCGAAGGCGACATTTCGGGCACGAGCGTCGATGGGACCGCCGACTTCGATCCGCTCGTGTTCGGCGCGCCTGCCACCATCAAGGACGACGTGAACTTCTACGCCACCTTGACCGGTCGCCTGGGCTTCACGGTGCAGCCGAACTGGCTGCTGTACGTCAAGGGCGGCGCCGCGTGGAAAGACTCGGACTACACGCTCACGACCGGCGGCCTCGCCGAAAAGATCTCGAACACGCGGACCGGCTGGACCGTCGGCGGCGGCCTCGAGTACGCCTTCTACAACAACTGGTCGGCCAAGCTGGAGTACGACTTCCTCGACTTCGGCACGGACCGCCTCGACTTCCTGGCCGGGCCGCAGGACATCAAGTCCGAAACGCACCAGGTGAAGTTCGGGATCAACTACCGCTTCGGTGGAGTGCCCTGAGCGATTCGTTACTGAACCTCCCAAGGAAAGGGCCGGCACTGCCGGCCTTTTTTATCCCACCCATGACCTTTTCGGCCGCCATGGGCCGTTCCGGCCCATTTTCGGCCGGTGCAGCGCCCGAATTTCAACACTGAATTTCAGTGGATGTGTCTTTTAGGGGACATCCTTTCGGGCCGTACCCTGCTATGGAATGTCGCACCGGTAACGACAAACCAACGAACGGGGTAGTGGAATGATAAAGCGGCTGTTCCTTGCAAGTGCGGCAACATTGGCTCTTATGGCGGGCTCTGCCTCGGCCGCGGATCTCGCGCGCCCCGTCTACAAGGCTCCCGTCGCCGCGCCGATGTTCTCCTGGACCGGTCTCTATATCGGTCTGCAGGGTGGCTGGGGCCGCGCAGAAGACGACTTCGGCGGGAACGCCGACGGTGGATTCATCGGCGGCACGCTCGGCTACAACTATCAGGTCGGCAACTGGGTGTTCGGCATCGAGGGCGACGGCGCCTGGGCCGATATCGGCAACAGCGACAGCTTCACCGTCAACGGCGTGACCGTCACCGGATCGGCCAAAGTCAACTCGCTGTTCTCGTTGCGCGGCCGACTCGGCTTCGCGGCTCCGAACAACATGCTGATCTACGGCACGGGCGGCGCCGGCTGGGCGCATACCGAGGTTTCCGCGACCGCGCTCGGAGTGACGGCCTCCACCGATACGACGAACAGCGGCTGGACCGCCGGCGCCGGCATCGAATGGGCTTTTGCTCCGGCTTGGAGCGCTAAGATCGAGTACCTCCACTACGGCCTCGACAGCTCCGACTTCAACGTTGGCGGTGTGGCGGTCCCCTCGGGCAACATCGACATCGACACCGTGAAGTTCGGCATCAACTATCGCTTCGGCGCCTTTGGCGGCGGGTACTGAGTCGAACCCAATACAGGTCTCGGATAAGGGTCGGCCTCGCGCCGGCCCTTTTTCTTTGCGCAGAAGTTCTATCCGCCCAGGATCCGAAGAGGGCGGCCTCCCGGGTGCGAATCGAATCAGCGGAACGGATATCCACACCGCCGAATCGATCACTGCCCTCGATTAGGGCTGGCAAAGCGGGCCCGTTCTCACTACGTTCCGAAGTGCACGGCTCCCGTCCCGAACGCGGGACGTCCGTGCCTCTTCGTCTCCGGATCCGGGAATGAACGACCTGTTCGACAAGAGCCGTCCGCACCGATTCGACGGCCGCGTGATCGCCATTCGCGGTGCGCGCGAGCACAACCTCAAGAACGTCGATATCGAGATCCCGCGCGACAAGCTCGTCGTGTTCACTGGGCTATCCGGCTCGGGCAAGTCCTCGCTCGCCTTCGACACGATCTACGCCGAAGGCCAGCGCCGCTACGTGGAAAGCCTTTCGGCTTACGCCCGTCAGTTCCTCGAAATGATGCAGAAGCCGGACGTCGACCAGATCGACGGCCTGTCCCCCGCCATTTCGATCGAGCAGAAGACGACGTCGCGCAATCCGCGCTCGACCGTCGGCACGGTCACCGAAATCTACGATTACATGCGCCTCCTGTGGGCGCGGGCCGGCGTCGCTTATTCGCCGGCGACCGGGCTGCCGATCGAGAGCCAGACGGTCTCGCAGATGGTCGACCGGGTGATGGCGCTGCCCGAGGGGACGCGGCTCTACCTGCTGGCGCCGGTCGTGCGCGGGCGCAAAGGCGAATACCGCAAGGAGCTCGCCGATTTCCTCAAGAAGGGATACCAACGGGTCAAGGTCGACGGCCGGTTCTACGAGATCGCCGAAGCGCCGGCGCTGGACAAGAAGTTCAAGCACGACATCGACGTGGTGGTCGATCGAATCGTGGTGCGCCCCGACATCGCCACACGGCTTGCCGATTCATTCGAGCAGGCGCTCAAGCTCGCCGATGGGCTGGCGGTGGTCGAGTTCGCGGACGCGCCGGCATCAGGATCCGCCCCCCTCCCTAGCCCTCTCCCGCAAGGGGGGAGGGAACGCGCCGAGCGGACAGCGGAAGCAGATTTTTCCGGCGGACAGTCCAGCGACCGGAAGTCCCCTGCGGCTACCGCTCGGTCTTCCACCACCAAGGCTGCTGAGTCGCGATCTTCTCGGATCACCTCCCCCCCTGCGGGGGAGGTCGGCGCGAAGCGCCGGGAGGGGGGTAAGAAATCGCGCGCAGCGAAAGCATCGCCTTCCCTCCCCGACCTTCCTCCGCAAGGGAGGCAGCCTTCCGAGCAAGACGCGGGTGAGGAGATTCAGTCAGAGGCGGGAGCGCAGACCAAGTCCACTTCCAATAAAGTCGCCAAGATCCACGATCAGAGCGGGCCCGAGCGCATCCTGTTCTCGGAGAAATTCGCCTGCCCGGTCTCCGGCTTCACCATTCCGGAGATCGAGCCGCGGCTGTTCTCGTTCAACAACCCGTTCGGCGCCTGTCCGGAGTGCGGCGGCCTCGGGGTCGAGCAGAAGATCGACGCCGACCTGGTGATTCCCGACAAGAACCTCACCTTGCGCCGCGGGGCCATCGCACCGTGGGCACGCTCGACCTCGCCCTATTACACGCAGACGCTGGAAGCGCTCGCCAAGTTCTACAAGTTCACGCTCGACACCAAATGGAAGGACCTGCCGAAGCGGGCGCAGGAGGCGATTCTCTACGGCTCGGGCGAGGACGCGATTCGTTTCGTCTATGACGACGGCCTGCGTTCCTACGAGACGAAGAAACCGTTCGAGGGCGTGGTGCGCAACCTCGAGCGGCGCTGGCGCGAGACCGATTCCGAATGGGCGCGCGAGGAGATCTCGAAATACTTCACCGACATTCCCTGTCACGCCTGCAACGGCTATCGGCTCAAGCCCGAGGCGCTGTGCGTGAAGATCGCCGGGCTGCACATCGGCGAAGTCGCGGAGATGTCGGTCAAGCGCGCGGGCGAGTGGTTCGCCGAGCTGCCGCGGCATCTCACGCCGAAGCAGAACGAGATCGCCGGGCGCGTGCTCAAGGAGATCCGCGAGCGGCTGCGGTTCCTGGTCGACGTCGGCCTCGAATATCTCACGCTGGCGCGCGCCTCGGGCACGCTGTCGGGCGGCGAGAGCCAGCGCATCCGCCTCGCCTCGCAGATCGGCTCGGGGCTTACCGGGGTGCTCTACGTGCTCGACGAGCCGTCGATCGGCTTGCACCAGCGCGACAACGCGCGGCTCCTCGAGACGCTCAAGCGGCTGCGCGACCTCGGCAACACCGTGATCGTCGTCGAACACGACGAGGACGCAATCCGCTGCGCCGACTACGTGGTCGACGTCGGGCCGGGCGCCGGCGTGCATGGCGGCCGCATCGTCTCGGAGGGAACGCCGGCCGAGATCATGGCGGATCCCGAATCGCTCACCGGCAAATATCTCACCGGCGAACTGACGATCGCGGTTCCTGAGCGGCGCGCGAAAAATCCGCGACGTCTTCTCAAGCTGATCGGCGCACGCGGGAACAACCTCAAGAACGTCACGGCGGAAATCCCACTCGGCCTCTTCACCTGCATCACCGGCGTCTC
>CAYVBN010000649.1:0-14308 GCA_964449645.1 uncultured Hyphomicrobiales bacterium | reverse complement strand
TCGCGGCGCGTTCACTGGATTTTCGCTTTCGCGGGAACGGGCGGAACTCTTACGCCTGCAGCGCCCGCACGACCGCGGCGATGATCCGGTCCTGCGTGGGACCATCGAGATAAGCGTGCATCGGCAGGCTGATCACCTCGTCGGCGAGCCGGTCCGAGACGGGCACTCCACCGTCGACGGTCGGATACTGCCGATAGGCCTCCTGGCGATGCAACGGCTTGGGATAGTAGATCGCGGTCGGGATTCCCTCCGCCTTGAGCGCGGCCGCAAGACAGTCGCGCGTGCCGGCGGGGAGCCGGATCGTGTACTGCGCCCAGACGGACGTGGCATTCTCCGGAACGTGCGGCACCGTCGCGATATCCGCGAGCATGGCGGAGTAGCGTCGCGCGATCCGGTCGCGCGCGGCGATTTCGTCGGGGAAGATCGCGAGCTTTTCCAGCAGCACCGCGGCCTGGATCGTGTCGAGCCGGCCGGTGATGCCGATGCTCACGTTGTCGTAGCGGTCGGCCCCGGCGCCGTGCACGCGCAGGCTCTTCACCCGTTCGGCGAGTTCGTCGTCGTCGGTGAACACGGCGCCGCCGTCGCCATAGCAGCCGAGCGGCTTCGCCGGGAAGAAGCTGGTTGCGGTCGCCGGCGCGAGCGCACCGAGCGCCCTGCTCTTGTAGGTTGCGCCGAACGCCTGCGCCGCGTCGTCGAGCACGAACAGTCCGTGCGACGCGGACACGGCCGCAACGGCATCGTGATCGGCCGGCAGTCCGAACAGGTCGACCGGAATCACGGCTTTCGGCACGAGGCCAAGCCGTTTCGCCGCCGCGTTCGCACGATCGAGACTTGTCGGATCGATGTTGAACGTCCGTTCGTCCACGTCGACGAAGACCGGCGTGGCGCCGAGAAGCGCCGCGACCTCGGCGGTGGCGCAGAACGTGAAGGAAGGACAGAACACCGCGTCGCCCGGGCCGATGCCGCGCGCCATGAGAACGAGCAGGAGTGCATCGGTGCCGCTCGCGCACGTCAGCGCGTGGCGCACCCCGCAATAAGCGGCGAGCTCGGTTTCGAGCGTCCGCACTTCGGGCCCGAGCACGAACTGGCAATGTGCCGTCACGCGGGCAATCGCCGCGTCGATCTTGCCCCCGAGGCGCCGGCGCTGCGCTGCGAGATCGATGAATGGGATCGGAGCCGAATCGAGGCGGGTGTGCTGGTTCATTGCGTGTTCGATGCGGGAGCGCAACGCAGGGACCGGATCAGCCCGCCGCGAGACGAACCGCCTTGCGGGCGGGCCACGCCCCGGCCGGTTGTCCGTCGAGGCAACGGATCGCGATTTCAAGGCTCGCGACGCCCTCTTCGCCGGTCACCGCCGGCGCGCTTCCCGAACGAATGGCGTTGATGAAAGCCGTGAGCTCCGCCCGCAGCGGTTCGGCGTGACCGACCGAGAGATGCCGCATCGAATAGCTGCCGTCCGGCTGGAAGCCGAAGCACTCGGTCACCTGCCGGGTCAGCAGGTCGCCGATCACGTATTTGCGCTTGGTCGCCACATGCACGGTGCGCGCCTTGAAGGGCGTCAGCCAATTCGTGTTGATGTGCGCGAGCACGCCCGATGCGGTGCGTAATTGCAGCAGCGCGATGTCCTCGCGCTCCGCCTTGGCGCTCGAGAGCTGCGGCTGGACCTCGATGATCTCCGAGCCGGTGAACCAGCCGATGAGATCGATGTCGTGCACTGCGAGGTCGATCACGACCCCGACGTTCGACATGCGCGGCGGGAATGGTCCGACCCGCGTGATGGCGATGGAGAGAATGTTTTCGCCGCGGATCGCGTCCTTGATGGCCTGCACGGCCGGATTGAAACGCTCGACATGGCCGACCATGAGGGTGACGCCAGCGCGGCGCGCGGCCGTAATGATCTCGCGGCCTTCCTCCACCGAAGACGCGATCGGCTTCTCCACCATGACGTGAACGTCGCGGCCGATGCAGGTGAGCGCGATGTCGCGGTGCAGATGAGTGGGCGCGGCGATCGAGACGGCGTCGACGCCGAGATCAAGCAATCCCGCAACATCGCTGACGGCGCGGCAGTTCAGCGCGCGCGACACGAAATCCGCCTGGTTTGCATCCGGATCGGCGATGCCGACGAGTTCGACGCCGGGAAGTTCGGCCAGCACGCGGGCGTGATTGGCCCCCATCACGCCGACACCGACGACGCCGACTCGAAGCACTTTTTCCGCGCTGGTTTCCGCGGGCTGCGGCATGGCAGGCAGTTCCCCCACTCGTCTCAACTTACCCCGTGCCTCCCCCTAGCACGGCTTCATACGCTTGGCGACCGTCATCCGAGCCTCACCAGACGCGAACCCGGACACGTTTTGATTCAATACGTTACAAAGCTACCTCAGATACGGATTGCAGATTTCGATTGGACCAAAAAAGACCTATTCGGCGGCGTGCATCGCCTGCGGCACGTCGAGCGTGAGCCCGGCCGCGACCGCGTCCTCGCGGAAAAGCCGCACGGCTTCGAGCGAGATTTCCACAGGAGTTTTCGTGCCGATCGTCGGGAGCTTCTTCAGCACGTCCGCCGGCGCCGTGATGATGTGGCAGCCCATCTGATCGGCTTCGATCACGTTGAACACCTCCCGAGTCGAAGCCCAGATGATCTCGACATTCGGAGTGGCGCGTGCACGTGCGACCGCGTCGTGCATGATCGGCCGATAGTCGATGCCGAGATCGGCAAGGCGGCCGGCGAACACGGACACGCAGGCCGGCGCACCGCCGGCGAGCGCATCGACCGCACGCGCCACCTGATCGGGCGCGAAGATCGCGGTCATGTTCACTTTCACGCCGTCGCGCGAGAGCGCGGCGACGGTGTCGAACAGCGCTTCCCCGCGCGTCGTCGAAACCGGCAGCTTGACGAACACGTTGTCGCCCCAGCCGGCGATCACGCGCGCCTGCGTGATCATCTCGGGGATATCGTCGGAAAAGACTTCGAAGGAAATATGCCGGTCCGGGACGGCCGCCACAAGTTCCCGGGCATAAGCCGCGTAATCGACCACGCCCGCCTTCTTCAGCAGAGACGGATTGGTCGTGAACCCCCTGATCCAGGGCTTCTGGGCCATTTCGACGATCTGCGCCTTGTCGGCGCCGTCGGTGAAAAGCTTGATCTTCAGGTCGGAGAGACGGGGCATGAGGAAGCGTGGACCCTCTTGTTGCGAATGCGCCTGACCGGGAGGTCGCGCGATTATGCCTCGATGAGTTATGCGTCGATATAGGCTGCTTTTCTATTCTTGCACGCCCGGCGCGCGTGCACGAGGGCGCGCCTGACAAGACCGGGTGACTTTTCACCCGCTATTTGGACCAAATCCAGACTGGTCAGGAGCGGCGATAATCGTCCTGGAGCCTGACGATGTCGTCTTCGCCCAGATAGCTTCCGGTCTGCACCTCGATGAGCTCGAGGTCGATTTTGCCCGGATTTTCCAGCCTATGCTGGGTATCGATCGGAATGTAGATCGATTCGTTCTCGTGCAGCATCTGGACCTTCTCGCCGACCGTGACGCACGCGGTGCCGCGCACCACGACCCAGTGCTCGGCACGATGGCGGTGCAGTTGCAGCGACAGGCGCCCGCCGGGCTTCACCACGATCCGCTTCACCTGGTATCGCGATCCCTGATCGAGCGACTGGTACGAGCCCCAGGGCCGATGCACGCGCAGATGCTCCTCCGCCACCTTCGGGGCCACGCGCTTGAGCTCGTCGACGAGGCGCTTCATGCCGTGCGTGTCGCCGCGGCGCGCCACGAGCACCGCATCCTCGGCGGCGACCACGACCAGGTCCTCGACCCCGAACAGGGCGACGAGCGCCTTGTCGGACGCCACCAGCGAGCCCGCGGCATCGACGAAGACCACCTCCCCGCGCGCGGCATTGCCGGCTGAATCCTTGCTCGAAAGATCCCAGACGGCGTGCCACGAGCCGACGTCCGACCAGGCGTAGTCGACCGGAACGACGGCGGCGCGGCCTGTGCGCTCCATGACGGCGTAGTCGACCGACTCCGCGCGCGCCCGCTCGAATGCCGCCCCATCGAGAATGACGAAGCCGAGATCGGTCCCGGCGGCGTCGACCGCCTCGTCGATCGCCGCCACGGTCTCCGGCTCGAACCGCCGGTACTCGTCGAGGAACACGCTCGCGCGAAACACGAAGTTGCCTGAGTTCCAGAGAAACCCTTCGGCGACGTAGCGCTCGGCTGCCGCGAATTCCGGCTTCTCGACGAAGGCCTCGACCGCGAACACGCCGGGATCGAGCAGTTCGCCGGGCCGGATGTAACCGTATTCGGTCGCGGGGCGGTCGGGCTTGATGCCGAAGGTGACGATGCGGCCCGATTGGGCGGCGGCAAGCGCACGGCGGCACGCTGCAGAGAAAGCCGCCGCATCGGCGATGACGTGATCGGCCGCGAGCGCGAGGAGAACGGGATCGCCGCGGCGGCGCGCCAAGGCGGCGCCGGCGGCGATCGCCGGTCCGGAATTCCGCCGCGACGGCTCGAGCAGGATGTCCGCCTTGGCGTCGATCTCCGCGAGTTGCTCGGCGACCAGGAAACGGTACTGGCTGTTGGTGATCACGATCGGCGGCGCGAACAGCTCGGGATCGCTGACCCGGCGGATCGTTTCCTGAAACGTGGAATTCGGGCCGAAGAGCCGCAGGAACTGCTTCGGCCTGCCTTCGCGCGATGCCGGCCAGAGGCGCGTTCCGGCTCCGCCGCACATGATGATCGGGGTGATGAGATCAGGCATGCCGAGGTTCTTCTTTCAAGCGAGTCGCCCGCAGGACATGGCGGCCAGTGAAGCCTATCGGGCACGGCATCGTCCACCTCCCGCGCGCACTCTTTGTCGGCAGTCTTAAGGAGCGGTGGGCGCGCGAACGGCCGGCAGGTGGCAGGCCGAAACTATAGCAGCCTCAATGCTTTTCTGCTTCTTTTTGCGACCCGAGCCTGCCCGAAACGCCATGCCTCAAAGGGCATGATACGCCCGATACCATGCCGCAAAGCGGCGGATTCCCTCCTCGATCGGCGTCGCGGGGCGGAAGTCGACGGCCCGCATCAGCGCCTCGACGTCCGCCCGGGTCTCGGCGACGTCGCCCGGCTGCAGGGGTGCGAGTTCCCGAATGGCCGGACGACCGAACTCGTGCTCGAGCAGCGCGACGACGTCGGACACTTCGACCGACGTGTTGTTGCCGATGTTGTAGATGCGCCATGGCGCCGAGCTCGTCGCCGGATCGGGCGCGTCTCCCGACCAGGCCGGATCGGGCTCGGGCAGATGATCGAGCAGCCGCACCACCGCCTCGGTCACGTCGTCCACATAGGTGAAGTCGCGCCGCATCCGGCCGTGGTTGAACAGACGGATCGGACGCCCTGCGACGATCGCGGAGGCGAAGATGTACATCGCCATGTCGGGCCGGCCCCACGGACCGTAAACGGTGAAGAACCGCAATCCGGTCGTCGGCAGCCGAAACAGATGACTGTAGGCGTGCGCCATCGCCTCGTTGGCCTTCTTCGAGGCGGCATAGAGGCTGATCGGGTGATCGACGTTCTGCTCGACCGAGAACGGCAGCTTCGTATTGGCGCCGTACACCGAAGAGGACGAGGCGTAAAGCAGGTGCTCGCAGCCGTTGTGCCGGCATCCTTCGAGGATGTTGAGAAAGCCCTGCAGGTTGGAATCGACATAGGCGTGAGGATCGATCAGCGAGTGCCGCACGCCGGCCTGCGCCGCGAGATGCACCACCGCGGGGAAGCGCAGTTCGGAGAACAACCCGGCAATGCCGTCGCGGTCGGCGAGGTCCATGCGGGCGAAACGAAATCCCGGGAATGCCGCGAGCCGGGCGAGCCGCGCGTCCTTCAGCTTGGGATCGTAATAGGCATTCACGTTGTCGAGGCCGACCACCTGGCGCCCGCCCTCGAGCAACCGCAGGGCGACATGATAGCCGATGAATCCGGCCGCGCCGGTGACGAGAACAGGCTCGCGCGCCATTCAGATGGTTCCGTACGATTTAAGACGGTGCCGGATAGACGACCGGCACCTCACGCCCGCCATACAATCGGGCGGTTCAGAACTGCTGTATAAGAGACTTGAGCCTTGGACTGAAGGGGCGTGGGGATGCACGTAGCCTATAAGCGGACGTTCGCCGCGAAGCTGGCGGAGTCTGTCAGAAAGCGGCGCGTGCGCGGCGCGCGCATGATCCGCAGGCTGCTCGGCCGCCCGACTTCTTTCTACCAATGTCGCTATGGGGGCGCGCGGTTCCTGGTCGATCTCGACGATCTCGTCGGCTACGAGATCGCCATCGGGCGCATGGAATGGCGCGAGCTGGCGCTGATGACCGACGCCTGCCGGCGCCTCTCGCCCGACGTGTTCCTCGACGTCGGCGCCAATATCGGCCTCTATTCCTGCGTCCTCGGCCGAAACCGGCTCGTTCCGAAGATCCTGGCCTTCGAGCCGGATCGACGGAATTTCGCGCGCCTGATGCAGAACCTCGCGCTCAACGACCTCTCCGATACGGTCGAGGCGCGGGAGCTTGCGGTCGGCGCGCGCGCCGGAAAGGCCTTGCTTGCGCCGGCGGGGAACGAAAACAGGGGCCTGTCGAAGATCGCCAGCGACGGAAGCGGAGCTTACGAAGTGGAGCTCGTCGCGCTCGACGACATCGTTCCGCTGCAGGGACGTTCGATCGCGATCAAGATCGACGTCGAGGACTACGAGCAGGAAGTCCTGACCGGAGCCGAACGGCTTTTCCGGGAGAACTTCGGTTTCGCCCAAATTGAAGCCCGAGACGATCACCTCGCGGACGCGATCGAACGGCGCATGACGGGTTTCGGCTGGCGGTTCGTCGAGCGCTACCAGATCGACCTGCGCTTCGAGCGGCCATAGCTCCCGTTTCCAAACGGGGCCGCTTCGGCTGCGATCAGAGTCGCCAGAGCTCGATGCCCTCCGGTCTTCGCGCCCGGTCCAGGATCGACTTGACGTCGACGACGAGGCCCTCCCCGTCCTTGAGCAGCTTACGCATCAACGTCCACCCGCCATGCAGATATTCGTCGTGCGCGACCGCGAGCACCAGCGCGTCGGCGGGACGCAGGGCGGGCATCGGCACGCACTCGATTCCGTATTCGCGCTCCGCATCGCCCGGCAGAGCCAGCGGATCGTGCACCTGAACGTCCATGCCGAAGGACTTCAGCTCGCGGACGATTTCGGCAACCTTGGAATTGCGGATGTCCGGAACGTTTTCCTTGAACGTCAGCCCGAGCACCGTCACCGTCGCCGAGCCGCGGTTGCGCCGCAGGAGCCGCCGCACGCACTCTCGTGCCACCCGCGCGGCGACGCCGTCATTGATGCGGCGCCCGGCGAGAATCACTTCGGGATGATGGCCGGCTTTCTCCGCGCGGTGCGTGAGGTAATAGGGATCGACGCCGATACAGTGGCCGCCCACCAGTCCCGGGTAGAACGGCAGAAAATTCCATTTGGTCCTGGCCGCCGCGATCACGTCGCCCGTATCGATCCCGAGCGCATGACAGATGGCCGACAGCTCGTTCATGAACGCGATGTTGAGATCGCGTTGCGTGTTCTCGATGACCTTCGCGGCTTCCGCGACCTTGATCGACGGCGCGCGATGGACGCCTGCCTTGACGACGGAGCCATAGACCGCCGCCACGATATCGAGCGTGGCGTGGTCCTGGGCGGACACGACCTTCGTGATCGTCTCGAAACGATGGGTCCTGTCGCCCGGATTGATCCGCTCGGGAGAATAGCCGACGCCGAAATCCCGGCCGCAGACGAGCCCTGAGCCCGCTGCGAGAACGGGAACGCACTCCTCCTCGACGGCGCCCGGATAGACGGTCGACTCGTAGACCACGATGTCGCCGCGGGACAGGACGTCCGAGATCGTTCGGGTGGCCGCCAGCATGGCGCCGAGGTCGGGCCGGTTGGCCGCGTCGATTGGGGTCGGCACCGTGACGATGTAGAAATCGGCCGCTGCGAGCACGGCGGGATCATGCGTGTAGGTCAGCGAGGGCTGGCGCAGATCTTCCTCGTCCACCTCGCGCGTGCGGTCGTTTCCGGCCCGAAGCTCCGCGATCCGATGGGCGTCGATGTCGTATGCCGTTACCGGCACGCCGGTGCGCGCGAAGGCGACTGCGACCGGCAGCCCGACATAGCCGAGGCCGATGACGGCGATCTTGCGGTCGTGTGCTGCCACGTTTCCGTCTACTCCTGTCACTGCGCCATTCGGCCGTCGGCCGGAGGCATGTCAACCGTTGACATGCATGGCAACGCATGTACGGACTCGCGGTCGGGCGCCAGACATCCGAGGCCGTGTTCGCGGCGGTTCCACGCCGGCACCAAGATCACCGGCACCAAGATCAGATGACCGCATCTTCCAGCCCCCCGGTCGGGTCGATCTCGGAGCAGCACTGGCCGCTGCTCGATCTGATCCGTTTCGGCGCCGCCTTGCTGGTCCTGTTCGGCCATGCCCGCGGATTGCTGTTCGAAGGCATGGCACGGGTCGAGCATCCCAACGCACTGGTCCGTGCCTTTTATCTGGTGTCCGGCCTGCAGCACGAGGGCGTCGTCCTCTTCTTCGTGGTCAGCGGATTTCTGGTCGGCGGATCCGTATGGCGTGCGGTGGATGCCGGCCGATTCAATTTCCGCATCTATCTGACGAATCGCTTCGCACGCATCTATCTGGTGCTCGTTCCGGCGCTCGTGCTCGTGCTGGTACTCGATGTCCTCGGCAAAAGCTTCCTTCTCGACACGCGCTTCTACGGCGTGCGGCCGTTATGGCCGGTTGCCGTCCTGGGCGGATGGAAATGGTCGCAGGTGCCCTGTCATCTGCTCGCGGTCCAGGGCGTCTTCTGTGAGCCTTGGGGCGCCGACCCTCCATTGTGGTCGCTCGGCTACGAGTGGATGCTTTACCTTGTCGCGCCTGCGATATTCGCCACCCTGCTCGTGCCGATGCAGCGGCCATATCGCGCGGCGTCAATCGCGCCCGCCCTCGCCGGCTTCGCCGCCTTGACCTGGTGGAATAGGGATTGGCCGATCTGGTTCGCGTTCTGGATGCTCGGCGTCGCCGCGTCCCAGCTATTTGCAACCTTCCGCATCGGCCGTGCGTCGGCCATTGGCAGCCTAGCGATTTGCGCCTTCGGTCTCGCGCTGTCGCGCCTTGCGATCGTGCCGCCGCTCGCCGCAGACGCCGCGGTCGGATTGGGGGTGGCGATTGCCGTCTCCTCACCCGCGCTGATGAAATGGACGGCCGGCATGCGGATCATCGCGCGCGGGGCCGGGTTCTCCTATTCCCTTTATCTCATCCATCTGCCGGTCTGCGTGTTCGTCGGCGCGCTGCTGGAGCGATGGGCCGGCTGGCCGCCCCAGGTCGTGCAGCCGGACGCCGCGGGATTTGCGGCCTTCACCGTCATAGTTGCGGTCGCGTTGTGCGCTGCCTATGCGTTCGCACGCTGCACCGAGGACCACACCGCGGCCTTCCGAAGCTGGTTGATGGGCTTGAACCCGACGAGCGGCTGGCAGCAGCCGCGCGCGACAAAATCTCCCCGCGCCTGAACAAAATCGCCGGACCGATCAACTGCGCGCAAAGCGATTGTGCAGCACGGTTCCGAGGGCGACGTGGCCGATCGGTGCGCGGAACCACGAGCGCAACAGCATCAAAACCGCCCGCAGCTTGGCACCGGCCCGGAAGTGACTGGCGGCCCGCGCCAGATCGAGCGCCGCCGCCAGATGCGTGCGGTCGCGCCATCCAAGCTCGGGCAGATGCTTGGTGCGGAGTGTCTCGATGGCCGCGAGCACCGGGTCGAGATCCGCATATGAAGACGCGGTCACGCGCGTCAACGGCTGATCGAGGAACCCGAGCTCAAACCGGCGCGCGTAGCGCAGCAGCCAGTCCCAGTCTTCGAGCCGGCCGAGCCGCGTGTCCAGGGGACCGATCTCGGCGAACAGCCGGCGCTCGAAAACAAGCGTCGAACCGGGGCTCACAAAGCATCCCCACACGAGATCGCGGAGCTGCAGCGGCCCTGCCGCGTAGCGCGGTGACACGAGATCCGGCAGCCCCGGACGCGACAGATAGAAGGCGGTGCAACTCGCCGGCCAGCGGTTCTTCCGCATGACTTCGATCTGAACGGCAAGCTTGCCGGACTGCCAGGCATCATCGGAATCGAGAAACGCGACGTACTCTCCTGCCGCCGCCGCGACTCCGGTGTTGCGGGCGGCGGCCGCTCCGCCGTTGTTCGTATGGCGAATGAGGGACACGCGGTCGCCGTAGGAACGCAGCGCTCCCACGAGATCGTCGGAGGAACCGTCGTCGACGACGATCACCTCGGCGTCGCTCCCGAGCGCGTCAACCTCGTCCAATGCGCTGTCGAGCACGCGCCGCACCACATGGGCGCGGTTGTAGACCGGCATGACGACCGACACACTCGTCATGGCCCGGCCCACCCCGCCGCATTCTCCAACACCCGGCGATAATGCTCGATGAGGCGCGCCGTGTTGATCTCGAGCGTGCAGAACGCCTCGACATGCGCACGCATCGCGCACGCACGCTTGCGGCCCGCGTCCGGATCGGCCGCAGCCTGGCGCAAGGCGCGTGCGAGTGCCGGGGCGTCGCCGACCGGCACGACCAGCGCGCGCCCATCGGCCGCAAGATCGATGCATCCGGGTGCATCGGTCGTGACGATCGGAAGGTTGGCGAGCGCGGCTTCGACCAGAACCGTCGGCAAGCCTTCCGAATGCGACGGCAGCACGAAAACGTCCGCCGCGGCCATTGCCAGATCGACCTCGCTCGGCGAGCGTGCGCCGAGACAGAGCGCGTTGGGCTTGGCCTCGAGCGTCGAACGGCACGGCCCCTCGCCGATGGCGACGCAGAGCATGGAGAGATCGCGAAGATCATCGAGCGCAGCGGCCAGTTCGTCGATCCCCTTTCCCGGAACCATGCGGCCGACATAGAGCACGATGATGCGGTCGTGCGGGAGATTCAGTCGCGCGCGCGCCGCCTCTCGCGAGGGAAGATTGCGGAACCGCGTGGCCGACACGCCGATCGGGAGATTCTCGGCCCGGCAGCCGGTAAGCCGCTCGGTCGCGCGCGCTAGGGTTTCTCCGGTTGCGAAGGTGACGGCCGCCTCGCTCACGACGTCCTTCAACAGCCGCAGATTGCGCCGCCTCAAATGCGGATAGACATTGACGTCGTCTCCCATTGCGGTGGTGAGATACGGCACGCGCCAGCGGCGCGCCAAACGGGCTGCCACCGCACCAAGCGGCAGGACGTGGAATCCGTGAACGAGGTCCGGACGCGGCAGGTCGAGCCGCCGTACCGCGAGATATTGCGAGAGATCGGGTACGAACCACGCGTTCTCGCGCGGGACGGTCAGGTAGCGCGGGCGCAGGATCGTGATCGGCCCGTCCGTCTGTCGTTCCGGCGCCGCCACGTACTTGCGCCAGCGATGGATGCCGGACAATGGCCGCGGCACCCACGGCGTCGGCACCACGACCGTGACATCGAATCCGGCTTCCGCGATCAATCGAAACTGGTCCTGATGGAACGTGCCGGCGACGAGCTGGTCCGACGGATATCCAACGGCGGTGACGAGCAGCCGGATCGGACGGCGCTTCACGCCGGCACGCTCTGCGGTGAACGGCTCGACGGCGTTCATGTGAGGGTCATCTGGGGTTCGCCGAGAAGGTCGCGCGTGATCGCTTCGGCAAGCGGAGCCGGCGTCCATTGCAGGAGGCGCCGGGCCTTGCCGATGTCCGCGAAGGATGCCGCCGGCTCTCCGGGCCGCATCGGATGCGCGCCGAAGCGCAGGAGATCGCGCGACGCGCCGAGCTGATCGGCGACGCGGATCAGGAGATCGCGCAGCACGACGCCTTCGCCACGGCCCACGTTGAAAATGTCGAAGCGCGTGCGCGGCAGATCATCGGCCAGCCGCTCATAGATGTTGCAGACATCGCTGATGCCGACGACATCCCGCTTCTGTTCGCAGGACGACAAGGCGATCGGCTCGTTGGCTCGCAGCTTCGCGACCGTTTGCGCCAGAAGCTTGTTCGGATTGTCCAATCGGCCAAACGGAATATAGAGCCGCGCGACGCGGGTCGAAACGTTCCGCTGCCGCGCGAGCTGCCGCGCCCGCAGAGTGGCGGTCAGCTTCGAGAGGCCATAGGGCGTCTCGGGACAACAGGCGTCGTCCTCGCGGTTGCCCCGATCTTGCGCCGCGTATTCCGCCGAGCTGCCGGTGAGAATGACGCCGCAACGCGTGCCAGCAAGCGCCGCGAACAATGAGGTCAATGGCGCGACGTTGATCGCGTGTCCGGCGTCGAGATCGTAGTCGAAAGAGGCATAGCTCGCCGCGTAGCCGGCATGATGAATCCAGAGATCGGGCGTCGTGCGTTCGACCAGGGCGGGGATGTCGTCCGGCTTGCGCAGGTCGAGATGGTCGAGTTTCACCAACGGCTCGATCGAGGCGAGCCGCTGCGCTGCGACTCCGTCGTATTCTCGACGCGGGCGGCTGAGCATCCCGATGACCTGATGGCCGCGCGATGCCCAGTGGCGGGCGAGATGGCACCCGACGAAGCTCGAGACGCCGGTGACGACGACGGTGCTCACGGCAGCTCCCAGGAGATGTCGACCGGTCCGTCGTTCAGCGCGCGCGTGTCCGCCTCGTTCGGATCGTGCGGCAACGTCGCACAATTGGCGACGAGCGAACCGCCGTCGGCGAGGCCCTGGAATGCGGTCCACAGCCCCGGCGGCACGGTGACGAGCTTGTAGTCCTCCGGGCCGAGCGTGAGGTCGACGGTCTCGCCGCGCGTGGGGCTGCCGTCGCGGTCGTCGAACACCACGAGACGTACGCGGCCGACCGGAACGGCCAGGTTCAAGGTCATGTGCCGATGGCGCTTCCAGCCTTTCACGGCCCCGCGCTGCACCATCGAGAAATAGATTTCGCCGAACTGGGTGAAGTGCGGCGCATCGGCGCGCAGCATGTGCATGACCGCCCCGCGCTCGTCGGCGATGGTCTTCAGCGGCGTGATTTCGAGGTCGGCGATCGTCATGGCATCGACAAATATTCGGCGATCTGCCTCTGAGTGACGCCGACCGGATCGGCTCCCGCTCCGACGTCGCGATACCACATCACAGTGCGGTCGATCGCTTCGGCAAAATCCCAGCGCGGCCGCCATCCGAGCCGCGTCTTCGCCTTGTCGTTCGAGAGCATCAGCAATTGCGCTTCGTGCGGTGCGCCGGCCTCCGGCGCCACCACGACCTCGCCACCCCGCCACAGCGCGGCCACCTGTTGCGCCAGTTCCTTGACGGTGCGCACGTTCTCGACGTCGGGAGCGAAGTTCCACGCCCCGGCCGCGTTCCGGTCTCCGGCGAGCAGGCGCGCCGCCAACAGAAGATAACCCGACACCGGCTCAAGCACGTGTTGCCAGGGGCGTGTCGCCGACGGATTGCGCAACTTGATGGGGCTCTGCCGTTCCAGCGCGCTCACGCAATCCGGGACGATCCGATCACTGGAGCGATCGCCGCCGCCGATCACGTTGCCGGCACGCGCGCTCGCAGCCGCGAAGGATGGACAGTCGCGAAAATAGGCCGATTGGTAGCAGGCGAACACGAGCTCGGCCGCGGCTTTGGAAGCCGAATAAGGGTCGTGCCCTCCGAGCTCGTCGTTCTCCCGATAGGCCCAGACCCATTCCTTGTTCAGGTAGCACTTGTCCGACGTGACGAACACGAGCGCGCGCACCGACGGCGCCGCCCGGACTGCTTCCAGCAGGTTCACGCCGCCGCCCACGTTGGTGTCGAAGGTGAGCTTCGGCTCCTCGTAGCCGCGCCGCACCAGGGCCTGAGCGGCGAGATGAACGATAACGTCCGGCGCTTCCGTTTCGACCACGAGACGGATCGAATCCAAATCTCGAATATCGCCGAAATGTTGGCGGATGCGTTCGCGCAGGCGCAGCATGTCGAACAACGGCGCGTCCGGCTCCGGCGGTAGCGCAAAGCCGGCGACATCCGCTCCGAGCTCCAGCAGGCACGTGCTCAACCAGCTTCCCTTGAAGCCGGTCGATCCGGTCACCAGCACACGGCGGCCGCGCAGCGTCTGCAGGGACGTCACCACACTTTCCACGGCGCTCTGCCCTTTTCGTAGATCTCGTTGAGAAGCGTGTAGTCGCGATACGTATCCATGCACTGCCAGAAGCCGTCGTGCGCGTACATCGCCATCTGGCCCTCGCGCGCGATCGTCTGCAGCACCTCGGCTTCCAGAACTTCGTCCTCACGCTCCGCGTCGAGGTAGTCGAACAGGCGGCG
>CAYVBN010000648.1:0-1559 GCA_964449645.1 uncultured Hyphomicrobiales bacterium | reverse complement strand
GGAAGGTTTGCCGCGGGCGCAGGATCTGGATGTCGAGATCGATGCCGTCCGGCCGCACGCGGCCGTCGATCAGCGGACGCGTGCGGTCGTAATCCCAGCACGCGAGCGACAGCTTCAGGTTCGCCATCCCTCCCCCTTCTTCGACAGCCGAACCTGACCCGCAACTCAGATTGCGCTGATAGCGCGCCCGTGGCGCGCCCCCGGCCGTCTTCTCACGTGCCGGCTTCCCGCAACCGTTCGAGCGCTTCGGAAATCTTGCGGCGCCGCGCTTCCGCCTCCTCGCGCTTTTCGCGTTCGCCCTCGACGACCTCCTCGGGGGCGCGGCGGAGGAAATCGGCGTTGCCGAGCTTGGCGTCGACCCGCGCGATGTCGGCGGAGACCTTCTGCATCTCTTTCTCGAGGCGCGCGTGCTCGGCCGCGAGGTCGATCACCTCGGCAAGTGGGAGAGCGGCGACCTCGCCGCGCACCACGAGTTGCACGGAGCCGCGCGGCGCGACGTCGGCAAATGAAATCTCCGAAAGCCGGGCCAGACGCTTGATGAACTCGGCCCAGCGCCCCGCCCGCGCCCGCGTGTCTTCCGAAGCCCCCGCGAGGACCAGCGGCAATTGCGCGGCCGGCGGGATGTTCATCTCGGCGCGCAGCGAACGGACCGCGGTGACGAGATCGACGAGCCAGCCGATTTCGGCCTCGGCCTCCGGATCATCGAGCGCGTCGTGGGCGGGCCAGGCCTCGATCGCCAAGAGACGGTGGCGCGCCGGACCGTTCTCGGCGGTGACCGTCCACAGCTCCTCGGTGACGAACGGCATGAACGGATGCAGCAGCTTGAGGATCTCGTCGCGCACCCAGGCGGTCGTCGCCCGGGTCTCGTGCTTGGCCGCGCCGTCCGGGCCCGTGAGCACCGGCTTCACCAGTTCGAGGTACCAGTCGCAATAGATGTTCCACACGAACCGGTAGATCACGCCCGCCGCCTCGTTGAACTTGTAGGCTTCGAGCGCCGCCGTGACCTCGCGCCCCGCCTTCGCGGTCTCGTGGATGATCCAGCGGTTGAGCGTCTCGCGCGCGGCGCGCGCCTCGAAATCCGGGTCGTGCACGCAGCCGTTCATCTCGGCGAAGCGCGCGGCGTTCCACAGCTTGGTCGCGAAATTGCGATAGCCTTCGACGCGCGAGGTCGCGAGCTTGATGTCGCGCCCCTGCGCCGCCATGGCGGCGAGCGTGAAGCGCAGCGCGTCCGCGCCGTACTCGTCGATGATCGCCAGCGGATCGATGACGTTGCCCTTCGACTTCGACATCTTCTGCCCGCGCTCGTCGCGCACCAGGGCGTGGATGTAGACCGTGCCGAACGGCACCTCGCGCATGAACTGGAGGCCCATCATCATCATGCGGGCCACCCAGAAGAAGATGATGTCGAAGCCGGTGACGAGCGTGGTCGTCGGATAGTAGCGCGCGAGCTCCGGCGTCTGGTCCGGCCAGCCGAGGGTCGAAAACGGCCACAGCGCCGAGGAGAACCACGTGTCCAGCACGTCGTCGTCGCGCCGCAGGAAGGTCGCGCGCCGCTCGGG